>CAYXYO010000212.1:0-13850 GCA_964469365.1 uncultured Desulfobacterales bacterium
ATGAAAGCCAGGCAATAAAAAACAGCGCGTCCCAGATAGCAAAGGCAGTGAGGTTGCTCAGGTGCCAGCACAAGCTCTGTCTCACAGGCACACCCCTTGAAAATCACGTTGGCGAACTGTGGTCACAGATGGAATTTCTGAATCCAGGGCTTCTCGGTTCATGGAGCGTGTTTGACAGGCGTTTTATAAAACCTGTTGCCGCTGGTGATAAAAAGGCAATGGAAATGCTGAAACAGCTTGTAATGCCCTTTATGCTGAGACGCACCAAGGAAAAGGTGATAAGGGAGCTTCCCGACAAGGTTGAAAATATTGTACGCTGTTCCATGTCCCCGGCCCAGGCTGACATATATAATGGTGTAAGGGAGCATTACAGGGCTGAAATCATGTCGCAGGTAGAGCGGAAGGGTATGAACCGGAGCAAGATGCGCGTGCTTGAGGGGCTTCTCAGGCTCAGGCAGGCGGCAAACCATCCGGCCCTTGTCGGACACGAATCCATGGAGTCAGGCAAGATGAACGAACTCCTGACCCTTGTGAAAGAGGCTGTTCAGGGAGAACATAAGGCGCTTGTTTTTTCACAGTTTACGGCCATGTTGCGCCTGATAAGAATCGAGCTTGATCAACAGGGAATCACCTATGAATATCTTGATGGAAGAACTCCGGTTGGAAAACGCCAGGCAAAGGTTCAGAATTTTCAGAATAATGAAAAGACAAAACTGTTTCTCATAAGCCTCAAGGCAGGCGGAACAGGTCTCAACCTTACTGCCGCGGACTATGTGTTTCTTGTTGATCCCTGGTGGAACCCCGCAGTGGAGCTTCAGGCTGTTGACCGTACGCACAGGATAGGTCAGACCCGCAAGGTATTTACCTACAAGCTCATCACATCAGGCACCATAGAGGAGAAGGTGTTGCAGTTGCAGGAAAAGAAACGGGATGTTGTAAATTCCATTATGAGCGGCAGCCGGGATATAATGAAGGAGCTGACTGCCGCTGACCTGGAACTGCTTTTTTCATAAATCGTTACAACCGAACCTACTTCTTTTTTATATTGCTTACAGTGTAATGTCCCCCCTCGATTTTAAGGCCAAGTCCCATTACCACGGCATTTGCCACAACCCTTCTTGCCCTGGCAAGGATCCTGCCGTATGTCTGTCTTGACACCCCCATGCGGCTTGATGCCTCCGACTGGTCAAGCCCTTCAACTTCACGAAGCCTGAGGGCCTCGAGTTCTTCCACTGAAAGCGTGATTATGTCCAGTTTTTTTATGGGCACCCCCCTGGGCTTGAAAAATGTTACAGTGGGCTCACATTCAACTATTCTGCATTTTGGTGGACGCGGCATAAATTCTCCTTTTTATTTTTTTGTTACCTTTTCAAGGGCGGTTAAAAAACGGTCATTTTCCTCTGGAAGGCCTATGGTATGTCTTATGCACGTTGGAAACCCGTAGGCATCCATGGCCCTGGTAATAACCCCCTCTTTCAGCATGCGCCTGTATATCTCTTTTGAAGGAAGATTAATGTCAATCAGCATGAAATTGGTATTGCCCGGCATGGGCCTGAACCCCCATGCCTCAAGCCTCTGGCAGATTCGCGCGGTCTCATGGCGCACCAGTGAAAGGCTTTTTTCAAGGTGTTCCCTGTCATCAAGGGCCGCAAGGGCTCCGGCAAGGGCCATTGCGTTTACATTGAATGGCTGCCTTACGCGGTCTATCATTTCCACAAGTTCCCCTGACATCAACCCGTATCCGACCCTGAGTCCGGCAAGCCCGTATGCCTTGGAGAAGGTTCGCAGGCATATTATCCTGCTGTCCCTTTTCACATACTCCGGGCCGTGTGGCGAGTCAGGGTCATTGACAAATTCTCCATAGGCCTCATCAAGAACAACCAGCACAGTGTCAGGGAGTTCCCTGAGAAAAAGATCAAAATCTCCCGACGATATGACAGTGGCGGTCGGGTTGTTGGGATTGTCAAGAAAGATGAGCCTTGTTTCCGGATTTACCTTCTCAAGTATGGCGCCTAAATCATGTCGCATCTCCTTCAGGGGGATTACAATGTTTTCACCGCCTGATATCTGCACCATCTTGCTGTAAACAAGAAAACTCGGCTGGCTGCTTATGACATTTCTGCCGGGACGCACGAAAAGCCTGACAAGAAAATCTATCAGCTCGTTGGAACCGTTGCCCAGCGCCACCATTTCAGGGGAGAGGCCATAGAGGTCGGCAAGCTTACGCTTCAGGTAGAAACCGCTGCCGTCAGGGTAGCGGTGCATGTTGCCAAGCTGTTCACCCATTGCCCTGACCGCTTCGGGAGAGGGACCAAGGGGGTTTTCATTGGACGCCAGTTTTACCGGATTGCTTATGCCATACTCCCTTTCAAACTCTTCCATGGGTTTGCCTGGCGGGTAGGGGACAAGGTCTTTTATATATTCTGGTATATCGAACATCATTGGAATAGTGCTTTCATCTCACTGTTAATGTCAAACGGACCGCAACCTGCCGTATGCTTTTGTTGAAATTTTTATCAGTGTCCTACTGCTTTTTCTTTTTGCCATTCCTGCCGCCATTGTGGGCGCTGCGGGGGATAAACTCAAAGTGGTGTTCCTCAGGGGCCTTGTCAGGGTCTGTTATGATATTGATGCTTATGTCATAGTCCTCTTCTATCCTGCAAAGTTCAAGCCGCTTGCGGTTGCCAAGATAGGATGCCACCAGGGGCGGCACATGGAGCTGTATCTCGCCAAGTTTCTTTTTTCTGCCCCCGGCAAGCCTGCCAAGTATCTGGCGTATGTAACTGACAGACAGCGTCTCAACGGATTTTATTACGCCACGTCCCCTGCAACAGGGACACTCGGTGTGACTGCCTGTCCTGATGGGGGCCTTGAGTTTTTGCCGCACCATCTGCATCAGGCCGAATTTGGAGATCATGGCGATTTCTGTCCTGGCCTTGTCGTTTTTCAGGTGCTCGCGCATGACCTTTTCAAGCTTTTTCCTGTTGGCCCTGTTCCGCATATCAATGAAATCAATAACGATAATACCGCCAAGGTCGCGCAGGCCAAGCTGCCTGGCAATCTCTTCAGCGGCCTCAAGATTGGTGACAAGGGCAGTGTTTTCAATATCCTTTTCAGAGATGTTTTTTCCTGAGTTTACATCAATGGAGACAAGGGCCTCGGTGGGTTCTATGACAATGTGACCGCCTGACGGCAGGTTCACCTTGCGCTGAAACACCTCGGTAATCTGGCTTTCAAGGCCGAACTTGTCAAATATGGGCTTGTCGCCTGTATGAAGTTTGATTGCGGCAACCTGCCTTGGGGCTATTATGCGGAGAAACGCCTTGACCTTGTCCCTGCCTTCAGGGGTGTCAACAATTATCTCCTTTACATCGGTTGTAAGGTGGTCGCGTATAAACCGTATGGCAATGTCGCTGTCCTTGAAGACAAGGCTCGGCGCGGGGGCGGCGGCTATCTTCTTTTTAAGTGTGTTCCAGAGCCTTATGAGATAGCGAAGGTCCTTTAGCAGGGCGGTTTTCGCAACCCCCTGGCAGGCCGTTCTCGCTATTATTCCAACCCCATCAGGCACCTTGCATGATTTCAGTATCTCCTTGAGCCTTTTGCGCTCCTTTTCATCCTCGATTTTCCTTGAAACGCCGTTCTGGCTGCTTCCCGGCATCAGCACAAAGAAACGTCCCGGCAGGGAGATATAGGTGCTTACAAAGGCGCCCTTTATGACCGTCTCTTCCTTTATGATCTGTACAAGTATCTCCTGCCCCTTCTGGAGAAAGTCGGTTATCCTTTTTTTGTCCCTTGCGTAGCCGTGATACTCCGGATGAATCTCATTGATTGGCAGATAGGCGTTTTTTTTCAGTCCTATGTCCACAAAGGCTGCCTGGAGACTGTGTTCAATGTTCTGAAGCTTTCCCTTGTAAATGTTTCCGGCGGTCTGGGTATGGGCCTCGGTCTCGATGTCAAACGCCTTGAGCCTGCCGTTTTCAATAAGGGCCACCCTGGTCTCTTCAGGGGCGGTCATGTTTACGATGATTTTAAGTTGTTTTGCAGCCTCTTTTTTTCCGGTGGTCTTTTTCTTTTTTGTCTTTTCCGTCATGTGAATCCTGCTGGTAATTTGCTGGCTATCCTGATTTTTTGAAATTTTCTTTTGTCATGTTATTCTGATTTTATCCTGAAAAATGTCCTGCCCGCAACAGTTACCCTTTCAATTATTCCCTTATGTTCCATGGAATTCAACAGCTTTTTCAGAAAACGGGCATCCGCTCCCATCATTTCTTCAATATCCTCAAAACTTATTGGCCTGCGCCTCAATGTCTCCACTATCTCCTTTTCCAGGAGCAGGCGGGCGTTTCCTTTGTCTTTCTTGTGAAAATCAGCTATCACATCCGCCTTTTTGCCAAACCTTTTGCATATCTCTGTCATCTCTCCTTCTGAAAGTGGGTCAACCCATGGTTCGGCAGGCGGGCGGTTTACTGTGTTAAGCTGCACCCTGTCAGGGTTGATGGCCTCTACGGCATGGAGCAGGGCCTCAATATCCCTGTCACTGTCATTGACTCCTTTCACAAACAGGATTTCAAGCCAGAGGCGTCCGTCAAACTCTTGCCTGAAGCTTGCCATGCCGTCTATTATATTATCAGGACGCATATTCCCGCACGGACGGTTTATCCGCCTGAACGTGTCACTGGTCGCCGCGTCAAGGGATGGCATGACTATATCCGCGCCGGCAAGCTCCGAGCGCACTTCCATATTCTCTAAAGTGGTTCCATTTGTGATTACAACTACCGGTTTTTCAGTCTGTTTTTTCGCAAAGGCTATAAGCTCTCCAAGCCTGCTGTGAAGAGTGGTTTCACCAGATGCGGAAAATGTGAGGGCGTCAAATGTTATCCCCTGTTCAACTGTTTCCAGTATCTCTTTTTTTATCTCTTCTGCCGGATAATACTCCCTGCGGATGGAGGTCATTTCTGATGACGCGCCAAGTTCACAGTATATGCAGTTGAGATTGCAGGTTTTAAGGGGCAGGATGTCAACGCCCAGTGACAATCCGAGCCTTCTTGATGGAACAGGACCAAAACAGTATTTCATGAGGGGGTAATGTAAACCTTAAATTTCAATATGCAAGTAAAATTACAAGGGTGATTTGCAGGTAACGGCATGTTTGAATTTCTCCTGAATACCCAGGCGGCCCCTGGCCTGTTGTATCTGCGGGAAAGATTGTTATAATTGCCAAAACTGCACTTTGGAGGTTTGTGAACAGGAAATTATGAAAAAAAACCGTTTCAGGGATATGGGAATGTCGCCGGGTAATGAAAAGTGGGAAGCGGCGGTAATGAGGGCTGGCAAACTGCCTGAAAAGGCAAACGAGATACGGACAGAGTTCGCGAGGGATGTAACCAGGCTGCTTCATTGCACCGCGTACCGCCGTCTTAAACACAAGACCCAGGTCTTCTTCGCCCCCGCGAATGACCACATCTGCACAAGAATTGAACATGTCAACCATGTCGCATCAATCAGTTACACCATTGCCAAGTATCTGGGCCTGAACACCGAACTGACCCATGCCATAGCCCTGGGGCATGATATAGGACACGCGCCTTTCGGACATGCCGGAGAGACTGTAATAAAAGATATTGTCAAAAGATATTGCTGCGATTCTGAGAGCAGGCATAACATGTTCTGGCATGAAAAAAACAGTTTGTATTTTATTGATAACATAGAAACCCTGGAGGGGCCGGACGGGTTTCACAGAAACCTTGATCTCACATATGCGGTACGGGACGGCATTGTGTCGCATTGCGGGGAGATAGATGAAAACGGCCTGTATCCAAGGAAGGAGGCTGTTGACCTTGAGTCCATAAAACGGCCAAACGAATTTTCACCCTATACCTGGGAAGGGTGCGTGGTGAAAATCGCTGACAAGATCGCTTACATAGGACGGGATATTGAAGACGCCCTGATCCTTGACATCCTTTCCAGAAAGGAATTGAGACAGTTGGCTGAAATACTGGAACATTCCGGCAGAAAGAAGATGAAGGAAATCAATAACACTGTTGTTATTCATGAATCCATTATTGACCTTTGCAGGGAAAGCTCTCCGGAAAGAGGCATATCTCTTTCTCAAACCAGTTTTGAAACCCTGAACGCCCTTAAGGAGTTCAACTATAAACATATATATTACAGTGCGGCCCTCAAGCCCTATAAAAAATATGCCGAATTGATTATAAACCTTATTTTTGACGTGCTGCATGACTTTTATGATGCCGATACGGAAAAAATGTTTGCCAGTATGCGCGGGCAGAGGGAGAGGTATCCGCTTTTGACAGGCACCTTTATGGAGTGGCTTGAAAAATATGGAGAACAAGACATAACCAGGAGGGAAAACAGTTATTATAAAAACAGGGTGATATACAATCCTGGCAAACAGTCGGACTATTCCCAGGCGATCATTGATTTCATCTCTGGCATGACAGACACATTTGCCAAGAGGGTTTTTGAAGAACTCATCACCTTTTAGCGCCATTGCAGTTAATCCCTGCGTCCTGTCGTTGCCTTTCTCCTTTCCTTATTTTGCCGACAGCTTGCGGGGACAAGCATTCCTGCAAGTGATGAGGTCGCCGTACAGTAAAACGATTCACCGGAATTGGCATGTTCTCAGATTAATACATATCAATGTTTTCAACCGGCAGGCAATTATAGTGCGTTATCTATTGTTATGAAAAACATCATCTTGTTGACAGAAGGGGTGCTGAAAGGCAGACGCGTGGGAATTTTCCGCGGCTTTGTTCAGGCTGCCTTCACCCTGTTTTCAATATATGCGGGCTACAATTTTTATATGTTCTATCTCTGGGCCTGCGGCATTTCCAGGGTAACACACGCAAGACCGCCGTCAGTAGAGGCGTTTCTGCCCATAAGCGCCCTTGTAGGACTGAAACGGCTGATCCTGACAGGCAGGTGGGACATGGTGCATCCCGCGGGTCTTACGGTTTTTCTGGCCATTATCGCCATCTCGTTTCTGTTAAGAAAAAGTTTTTGCGGCTGGATTTGTCCAGTGGGCTTTATATCCAACATCGCAGAGAAGACAGGCAGGGCGTTTCATCTTCTCTTCAGGCTGCCTGCATGGGTTGACATACCTTTACTCTCTTTGAAATATCTCTTGCTCGGTTTTTTTTGTTACCTGATTTTATGGCAAATGGATATGAAACAGATCGAGCTTTTTCTCACCAGCCCCTACAACATGACGGCAGATGTAAGGATGCTTGTTTTTTTTCTCCGTCCCTCCACTTTATCACTGGCTGTAATGCTGTTTCTCCTGATTATCTCCTTTTTTATCAGGAATTTCTGGTGCCGCTATCTATGTCCCTATGGCGCTCTGCTCGGCATCCTTGCCATGGCATCGCCATTTCAGGTGAAACGCGATCCTGATATTTGCATAACCTGCGGGAAATGTGAGGATATCTGTCCTGCTTCAATAAAAATCACACAACGTTCCATAATAAGAACACCTGAATGCACCGGGTGTACGGAGTGTATATCTTCATGTCCGGTTGAACAATGTCTTTCCCTGGGAACGCCTTTCAAAAGGTCTGTGCCGGCCATGCTGCTTCCGGTTCTGGCAATATCTCTCTTTTTACTCTTTTGGCTTGTTTCCCTTGTTACCGGTCACTGGCATACGCAGATTTCACCTGAAATGATAAAATATTTCTGTTCCAGGATGTCAATCAATTAATTATGGTAACAAGCATACTGATAACGTATACAGATTCTGGAAGTTTGTTCTTGAATAATCACTGTTATAACGATATAAATAGCTAACCGGTGCATCACCGAACAGGTCAATTCTGAAAAATAAAAAATTTATGTCTTCATTAGATTCAGCAATTATAACAATAGAAAACGTAACCAAGAAATATCATACTGAAAACATTGCGCTTTCAAAGATAAACCTTGAGATAAACAAGGGAGAGTTCGTGTTTCTCACAGGCCCAAGCGGGTCAGGCAAGAGCACTCTGCTCAAACTGCTTTTTTGTGCGGAGTTGCCTACGTCAGGCAATATATGGGTGGACGGCATGGATCTTTCTACCCTATCCAGGGCCCAGGTTCCATTTCTGAGAAGAAAGGTTGGGGTAATATTCCAGGACTTCAAACTTCTTGGGGACTACACGGTATTTGACAATGTTTCCATTTGCCTTGAAGTTACAGGGCTCAAAAAGGAACAGGTGGAAAAAAGGGTCAGGCAGGTTATAGACGGAGTCGGCCTTGCGGACAAGATTAACAGAAAGGCCATTCAGCTTTCAGGCGGTGAACAGCAGAGGGTTGCCATTGCCAGGGCAGTCATAAACAGACCCCCTATAATTCTTGCTGATGAACCCACAGGCAACCTTGACCGTGCCAGGACAGATGAAGTGATGCTCCTCATGGAAGAACTGAATGCAAGGGGGGCTACCATTATATTCGCAACCCATGATGAACGTCTCTTTACCTCCACCCACAGACGGGTCATAAAACTTAAAGACGGAAAATTGGAAGAATAGATCATGTTACTGAATATCTTCTGCCGCAGGGCATTTGCAGACATGGCCAAGTATTTTGCGCCCCAGCTCATGACCACCATGATTGTCTGCCTTTCAGTGCTGCTTTTTACCTTTTTTGCCGCTTTTTCATATAATCTTAAATATTTTGTTGAAAGGTTCGGCAATGAACTCGGAGTGGTGGTTTATCTGCATAAAGATGTGCCACAAACTGAAATACCCAATCTTTATCAGCGGATCACAAGACTTGACGGCGTGGAAGCCGTGCAGTTTGTTTCGCCTGTAGAGGCTTTCAAGAGACTGGAAAAGTATCTTAAACAGGAAAAAGAGATACTGACCGGTGTTGAACCAGATTTTTTGCCGCCGTCCTTTGAGATACAGATAAACCGGGCTGTATTTAATCTCGACAGGATAAAAAAACTTGCCGCGGAACTGGATAAATGGCAGGAGGTCTCAAAGGTCCAGTACGGTCAGGACTGGCTTGACCGCCTTGGAGTAGTCGCAAGAATTATTCAGGGCATTGTGTATGTGGCTGGTATTTTGCTGTTTCTGACATCAGCCTTTGTCGTGGCCAATACCATCAAACTCACTATTTTTGCGCGGCAGGATGAAATAGAGATATTAAGACTTGTGGGGGCGACAGACGGTTTTATACAGGGGCCTTTTCTTATAGAGGCCTTCATACAGGGGTTCGTTGGGTCAAGCGTGGCGGTTGGTATTGTGTATGCCGTATATCTTTACATCAAAAATATTATATCAGAAACAGATATTATATATTCCATGGATGTAACTTTTTTGCCATTCTTTTATGTGGCTGGAATTATTTGCATCAGTGTACTGTTCTGCGTTGCCGGAACCGCATTTTCCATCAGGAGATTTCTCAGGCTGTGAAGCGGATTCTGCTTTCCACGTTCCTCTTTCTGCTCGTTCCTGTTTTATGTCTGCATCCTTGCAATGTGTTTGCCAAGGCTGAAACAGAAGACCCTGCCATTATAAGGCAGCAGATAGACTATCAAAAAAAACAGATAAAAAAACTTAAAAAAAACATATCAGCCAAAACGCGGAAAATGGCTGAAGTAAATCTGGAAAAGGTATCTGTCCTGAAGCAGTTGAAGGAACTTGATACCCGTCTCGCAGACCAGTGGGTATCCCTTGAAAATACCCGTAAACAGTGGAGCGCTGTTGAATTACAGCTTGCAGAGACCCAGAAAAAAATCACCAGGTTAAAGACCATGAACAGGGGAGTTCAGCAACTGGTTGAGAAGCGTTTGCGTGCGCTCAGGGAGATGGGCACCATGGGGCTGTTGAATGTGCTTTTTTCAGCGTCTTCCCTGCCTGAAATGATGTCAAGGGAAGCAAATTTGCGCCTTATTCTCAATCATGATCGTATTATTCGTCAGGATTTCGCAGCCAGGCTCAGGAAATTACAGGATGAAGAGAAAGAACTTGAGGAAAAATCCAGGGAACTTGCGCAACTGGCTGAAAAGATGGACCAGGAAAGAAAAAGTCTCCGGCAGACAAGGCGTGACCGAAAGGCCTTTCGTGAAGAACTGGAAAAAGAGGGGAAACGGTACGCGTCAATGATTGCAGAGATGCGGGATGCCGAGAAGTCCCTTGACGCCATTGTCACCCGTCTTGCCGAAGAGGCGGAAAAGGCTGAACAGGCCAGGCTTGAGGCAAGAAAGATGGAGGAGGCAGTATCATTTTATGATACTGCGGCAGGTGGAGATGGATTCGCGGGACAGCGGGGCAGACTGATTACCCCTGCGCCTGGCAGCATAGTGATACCTGCGCCGTCGCAAGGCAAAAGGATTGCCGGAATTATTTTTGCATGTCCATGGGGCAGTCCCATAAAGGCGATTTATGACGGAACTGTGATACTCACCAAAAACATGCTTGGTTATGGAAGAATCATGATAATCGACCATGGCGACCAGTTCTTCACACTTACAGGCCAGGCGGTACAGTTTTTTAAAAATCCTGGCGACAAAATTTACGAGGGGGAAACCATAGGCATGTCAGGCGGAGGGCCGTGGATAGATGAAGGTATCTATTTTGAAATCAGGCATGGCGAATATCAGGAGAATCCATTAAGATGGCTTGACATTCGTGGAGTGAAAATCATTAAAGGCAGACAGGCAGTCAGTGCTGTGCACTGAAAAAAAACAGTATTATAGACAAGTTTATATAATGACTACGGAGTAAAACAGTACAAATGTCCAGAAAAATATCAAAAATCAAATTGGTTACAGGCATAGTTCTTCTCTCCTTTTTATTTGTTTTCGCGGGCATGTGGCAGGCCCAGCATGTTGCATCGGCAAAGGAGGACAACACCTATGACCAGCTCAAGGTTTTTGCATCGGTGCTTGATCTGATTCAACGCAACTATGTGGAGGAAGTTGATACCAAAAAGGTGATCTATGGAGCCATTCAGGGCATGCTTTCCTCCCTTGATCCCCATTCATCCTTTATGAAGCCTGAAGACTTCAAGGAACTCCAGATCGAGACAAAGGGCAGTTTCAGTGGAATCGGCATAGAGATAAGCATTAAGGACGGGGTGCTTACCGTGGTGTCGCCAATTGAAGGCACTCCTGCCTACAGGGTTGGCCTCAAGGCAAATGACAAGATTGTCAAAATAAACGGCAAGACCACAAAGGACATGAGCCTTCTTGATGCTGTAAAGGTGCTCAGGGGCAAAAAAGGCACAGACGTTGAGGTAACCATTTACCGTGAAGGCTGGACTGAATACAAGGATTTCACCATCACAAGGGATGTTATTCCCCTGATAAGCATAAGGGCCATGATGCTGGAAGATGGTTACGGCTATGTCAGGATTACCAATTTTCAGAACAAGACGTCAGATGATCTTGAAAAGGCCCTGGAACGCCTTGAAGGAAAACAGGGATTAAAGGGACTTGTGCTGGACCTCAGGAATAATCCCGGCGGGCTTCTTGATCAGGCTGTAAAGGTTTCGGATCTTTTTATAGACAAGGGGCTTATAGTCTATACGGATGGAAGAATAAGGCAGCAAAACATGAAGTTTGAGGCAACGCCCAATGATCCCCCAAGGAATTATCCCATTGTGGTTCTGGTAAATGAGGGCAGCGCCAGCGCATCTGAAATTGTGGCAGGGGCGCTTCAGGACCATAAACGGGCCATTGTGGCAGGCATGCAGACCTTTGGCAAGGGATCAGTGCAGACCATTATTCCAATTGAGGATGGCGCCGCGGTAAGGCTGACAACCGCAAGGTACTACACGCCGTCAGGACGTTCCATACAGGCAAAGGGGATTACGCCTGACATCACGGTGGAGTTTGAAACTCCATCTGAAAAGGATGAAAAGAAGAAAAAGGAGTTTCATTTCATCAAGGAGAAGGACCTTGAAGGGCATCTTGAGAATGATACTGAAAAAAAAGATGGCTCTTCAAAGAAAAAGAAGGGGAAAAAGGCGTCAAGGCATGTATCAAAGGTGAGAAAATCCGACGGTTTTATTGATGACCCTGAAGAGGTCCAAAAGCGGCTTGAACAGGACAACCAGCTCAGGGAGGCGCTCAGGATTCTCAAGGCGGTATCCATCTTTTCAGAGATGCAAAAGGACGGAAATATCAGGATGGCCTCCGGAAACTGATATTTTCTGAAAACAGTCTAAGGTATACAGACGGGCATGGGTTTGAGCCCGGCCCGTCACCCCAATTTCCTGAATATTGTTTCAGCAATGAAAGGCGTTGTTGAAACTGTCTTAATAGCGTGACCCCGCAAAAGGGGTATTTCCAAATGTCTCCGGTCAGAAAACAGAAATCTTCCAAAAGAAAAAAGGCGAAGTTCCCTGGCCTGCTCTCCACTCTTTTCCTGCTCATGGTAAGCGGGCTCGCCTTGTCAGGCTCCCTTCTACTGCCTCCGCCTGTAACGGTTTCCGGCAACGCAAGACCGGTTTTTGAGAATTTTGCCAGGACCCCGGCGGTTATCCCTGACATCACCTCAACCATAAAAACATGTCCCCTTGAACAGGTCCGGGTTCCAATGCTTGCCATTGTGATTGATGACATGGGCTATGACGTAAAAATTGACATGGCCCTCATTGGCCTTGAAGCTCCTCTCTCCTTTGCCTTTTTGCCATACGCACCACATACTGCCGAACTTTCACGTATTGTCCTGAAAAAGGGCAGGGAACTCCTTGTCCATCTGCCCCTTGAGGCAGTCAACAGAAAAATTGACCCCGGGCCCGGGACGCTTACCCTTGATATGGACCATGCGTCGACTGTGAGCGGGTTGCGAAAGGCCATAGGGCGGGTGAAAGGCGCTTCAGGACTTAACAATCATATGGGTTCTGCCTATACTGCCGACAGAACACACATGATCTGGCTTGTTGAGGAGCTGAAACATGAAGGGATGTTTTTGCTGGACAGCCGCACCACCAAACTGACAGTGGCCTATGACACTGCAAGGGAGATGGGGCTTCCCACCACGTGGAGGGATGTGTTCCTGGATCACAGGACAGATGAACAATCCATAAAAAAAGAACTTGTGAGGGCACTGAAGATTGCCTCCCGAAACGGTTCCGCGGTTGCCATTGGTCATCCCCATGCCACTACTCTGAGGGTGCTTTACAGGGAACTTCCCAGGATAAGAAAATATGTGAAAATAGTGCCTGTCAGCAGGCTTCTTTGCAGGATGAGGAAATGAAACCGCTGGATTTTACGGAAAGATTTCTGGCAAAAGCAGAGGCCGAAGGCAGAACAAGGCGTCTTCTCGGTTTGCGCCGCCTTGATAATGGAAGGGTGTTGCACAACGGCCGGACCATGGTTGATTTCTGCTCCAATGATTATCTCGGGCTTTCATTCCATCCGGCACTTAAAAAGGCGGGCGTGGCCGCAATGGAGTCAGATGGGTGCGGGGCAGGGGCCTCGCGCCTTATGAGCGGCAACCTGGCTGTTCATGAAGAACTTGAGATGGCGGCGGCCCGCTTCAAACACAAGGATTGCGCAATGATAGCAGGGGCCGGTTACCTTGTGAACATTGGAATCATTCCGGCGCTTGCCGGCCGGAAAGACGTTGTCTTTTCCGATCGCCTGAACCACGCGAGCATAGTTGACGGGATAAGGATATCAGGCGCGAGGATGCTGCGTTTCAGGCACAATGACATGGATCATCTGCGCTCAATGCTCATGGAAAAAAGAGGCGGATTCAGGCGCGCGCTTATAGTTGCCGAAAGCGTGTACAGCATGGATGGGGACATTGCCCCTGTACGGGAACTTGCCGGGATAGCCAGGGAACATGATGCCATGCTTGTGATTGACGAGGCCCATGCAGTGGGAGTCCTTGGCGAAAGGG
>CAYXYO010000213.1:0-13747 GCA_964469365.1 uncultured Desulfobacterales bacterium
CAGCTTGGTTCATTCCTGGCCCTGGCCACATACGGTTCGGTTGTCCTGGCCATTTACGGCAGGACAGAGGCGAGACAGACAGCAAGGGAGATTCTGCTCAGGGTCCTGACCTTCCCTCCCTTCATGGCCCTCATCGCGGCAACCCTGATGAAATCGTTCTCCTATCCCACTGTAATAACAATCATCCTTCAATCCCTGAGCGGAACCCTGGTGCCTGTTGTTATGATCGCAGTGGGTTTCCAGCTTACAATAAAATTCCCGCCAGGCACAATGCGGCCCCTGGGCGCAGGACTCGGCATGAAGCTCATAGCCGCCCCGGTTGCAGCCCTTGCCCTCGCTTCTGTCATGGGGTTCCATGGCGAAGCGGCCAGGGTCGCGGTAATGGAAGCCGGCATGCCTCCCATGGTTTCTGCCGGAGCCCTTGCCATAATGGCAGACCTTGCGCCGGAACTGACAGCGGCACTTGTGGGCGCCGGAATAGTCGCAAGTTTTCTTACACTGCCATTACTCTTTGAAATGGTTAAATATTTTCTGTAATCGCTTACAACATCAAGAAGACAATCGGCCTTGACAACCAGGAAAATATCAAGTAAATATTTTATAAACAATTTATCAAACATTACCCTAAAAACATTAAAATTATTTTTGACGCCATGAAAAAATTTTTCCTCATCTCCGTAATCCTTCTCTCCATGACATCTCCCCTGCATGCCGACCTTTTACAGGACGCGAACAGCGTCTTTGACTGGGCCGAACAGAAATGGGATGACTACCTTGTGCCGCCAAACCAGCCAACCCTCCAATATGATGTCTGGTATTACCGTTACTATTCCGGTTCAGGGTTATATGTTGGCGTAAACGACAAGCGGGAGGTCTATGTTGTGGGAACCGACCTGCCCCTTACCTTTGTGGCCACCCTTGACCAGCTTCTTGACATGATGGCAGGCACGCCCCATGTGGCCCCGGCAGGCACAACCGGCCATAAAAGCTGCCTCAGAAGCGTAAACGGCATGAAGGTAATCTGCACACAGGGCGGCAACATACCTGTTGACACGGCAAAATCATACTGTGAGGCAGCAAACGGAGAGTGGATAGACGGCGACTGTCCTGATGAACCTGCGGTAAAATGTCAAAACACAAATGACGGTTATGACCTTGTCTATTTTTATGAACACAACCCTGCCACGCATGACAACCTGTTGAATTCATGCGCGGAAATCGGCGGAACGGTCGTTCACTAAAACCTGAACCATTAATAACTGCAATCCATTTTTCACCTTCTATGAATTTTTATTCACAAAACCGGCCGGAACGCGCACCTGCATCCGGCAGCAATTTATGAGAAAGGAATTCCAAATCATGAAAAAGATTCTTGTATTAACAGTAATGCTCCTGCTCATCCATGGAACCGCCATGGCTGGCACAATAAGAACAAATGCCGACGCCATGTTCAAGGTTGCGGAAGAGAGATTCTCTTATCTTTTTGCGCCTTCGGCGCAGCCTACCCAACAGTACGAGGCCTGGTACTACCGTTTTTACCCTGAAACCGGCAACTATCTCGGCGTTAATGGCAATGACGAAAATGTTTATGTTTATGGCCCTGATTTCAACAATCAACTTATGCTTGTAGGACCATTGGTCCAGATAATGGGAATGCTTGGCATTCCTCCAGTACCTTCTGACAATGACAATACAGGGGGAACGGGCAATGGCCAGGCTTCAGGGAACGGTCCAGCCTGTTTTATCGACCTGAGCGGTCTTGGATTCCAGGCATGTTTCGAAGGCTCTGAAGTTGATCTCACATCAGCCCAGATGTACTGTGTCAACTGGGGTGGAGAGTGGAAAACAGGGGGCTGCCCCATGCCCGCAGAAATGCGTTGCAGGACTGTAGAAAATGGAACGACCTACCTGCTGTATTACTATGTTGCCCCAAACAACAACATGCTGGATTATCTTGGCGGCAAAACCAAGGTGCTCAGAGATGCTTGCAGAGCCAATGACGGAACGCCACTTGATTAACATGTCACTTAAAAAAGCTGGAGAGAGATGAACTCTCCAGCTTTTTCATTTTCCTGTTTTCCCAAGCAGTTTGTCCCGCATTTCACTCCCTGAGCAATTTTATGGCCTCACTGTAATCATCGGTTCCAAACACCGCTGAACCGGCCACGCACACATCAGCCCCGGCGTCAACAACCCGGGAAACGGTTTTGCTGTTTACGCCTCCGTCAACCTCTATCAGGGGAGAGACCCTGTGTTTTTTACACATCTGCTTGATAGTCCTTATCTTCTCAAGTGAGGAGTGTATAAACTCCTGGCCGCCAAACCCTGGATTCACACTCATTACAAGTATGAAATCCAGTTCATCCAGGAGATACTCAAGAAATGAAGGAGGGGTTCCCGGATTAAGCGCCAGGCCCGCCATGACCCCCCTTGACCTGATTGCCTGGATGGTCCTGTGAAAATGGGGATCCGCCTCAGCGTGTATGGATATCCATGAGGCCCCGGCGTCAATAAAATCGTCAATATAACGGCCGGGCTCCTCGATCATGAGATGCACATCAAGGGGCAGGTCGGTTACAGGCCTTATTGCCCTTACCACAAGGGGGCCTATGGTTATGTTTGGCACAAACCGCCCATCCATGACATCCACATGGATAACATCGGCTCCGGCCATTTCCACAGCCTTTATCTCGTCTCCGAGAGAGGCAAAATCCGCTGACAAAATTGATGGCGCTATCTGTACTTTCATAATGATTCAGTTATAATCTGAAAAATCCAAAAAGCAATTTCCTGTAAAGGAGAAAATTAACAATAAAGGCTGCCTTGCCGCCATTCAGCCAGACGAAAAAGACTCTCTGGCAGGATACGCCAGGGCAACCATGCTGACAGACAGAAAGGAATGAATATGAGCTCAAAAAACGGCTGCGCCGCGGCAGACCAGATGGTCCGGTTCATGGAAAAGGCGTCATGGATAAGGAAGATGTTTGAAGAAGGGGCCCGCCTCAAGGCCGAGCACGGAGCTGACAAGGTGTGTGATTTCAGCCTTGGAAACCCTGACCTGTCACCGCCTGACACATTTTTGGAAAGCATGGAACGCCATGCCGCAGACCGGTCCCCTGGCATACACGCCTACATGCCCAATGCGGGCTTCCCTGATGTGAGGGAAAAAATATCCGGAAGGGTTGAAAAGGATCACAAGGTCAGGCCCGGCGCTGACAACATCATTATGACCTGCGGGGCCGCAGGCGGCCTTAACATCATATTCAAGGCCATCCTCAACCCTGGAGACGAGGTCATAACCCCGATTCCATACTTTGTGGAGTATGGCTTTTATGTGAACAACCATGGTGGCAGACTTGTAACATGCCCCTCTCAAAAAAATCTTCACCTGGATCCTGATGCGCTGAGAACCGCCCTGACCGACAAGACCAGGGCGGTTCTCATAAATTCTCCAAACAATCCATCCGGGGTCATATACAGCAGGAAGGAGATAGAAGAGCTTGCCTCCATCCTGAAGGATTTTCAGGAAAAGACCGGGAGGCCGGTCTTTCTGATATCAGATGAACCCTACAGAAGGCTTGTCTTTGGCAATGCCGAGGTGCCTGCAATAATGGACTGTTATGACAACTGCATTGTTACCACTTCCTTTTCCAAGGACCTTTCCATACCAGGGGAAAGGATAGGCTATGTGGCTGTAAACCCGGAGGCGTCAGACAGGCCGCTGCTGACCGGAGCCCTTACCCTTGCCAACAGGATACTTGGATATGTCAACGCCCCGGCCCTCATGCAGAGAGTGATCGCAGACACCCTGGACACATGCGTTGACGTATCAATATATGAAAGACGGCGCGACATCTTTGCAGGCATTCTTGAGGACGCCGGACTTGATTTCGATATGCCTGAAGGGGCCTTTTACTTCTTCCCAAGGACTCCTGTTGAAGACGACGCCAGGTTCGCGGCAATCCTCCAGGAAGAACTCATACTGTCCGTGCCGGGCAAAGGCTTCGGGGCCCCGGGACACATCAGACTTGCCTTCTGCGTTGACGAGGAGATTATCAAACGGTCGGCAGACGGCTTCAAAAGGGCGGTAAGCCGGATAACGTAAAAAGGCCTCCTGAAAACCTGAAAAACCGGTGGTTCCGGCTCAGTAACCCCGCCCCCTGTCCACCCGTTCAGGGGGCCTCCTTCTTATCAGTCCGTGGGACCTCCATGGAACAGGTTCCCCGCCATCTGCCCTCCGGGCAAGGAGTATCACCTCTTCCCCGCCGGATGCCTGCTCCAGGATGTTTCCATCATGGTCGCGCACCTCAACAACCCTGAATGGCGTCTGGGCTATTCTTCTATGCATGTATTCAAGCAGGTCTCCCTGCCGGATTATACTGCCGACCTTCACAACAGCCCTTCCATCCTCCATGACCCCTGTGACTGTCCCGGCAGGAATCCATGTCTGATCTATATCAGGCCCGGCATAAAGCATATCCTCCCTGTCAGGCGGAGAGTTGAAAAAATTCTCTGTATACCCCCTGGAACCGAGTGTGGAAAGCTCATTCATTATCTCATCAGGAACACGGACTGGGGTATCGGGCGACCATCCGGCAGCCAGGGCGAAATCCAGGGCGGCCCTGTAGGCCCTTGTAACCCCCGCAACGTAGTATATGCCCTTCATGCGGCCTTCCATCTTGATGCTGTCAACCCCTGCGGCCACTATTTCCGGCAACCTTCCGGCAAGACAAAGGTCCTTTGAATTGAATATGTAAACGCCCCTGCCATCCTCTTCCACAGGAAAAAATTCACCTGGCCGTTTTGACTCCTCAAGCCTATATCTGTATCTGCATGGATGGGCGCAATTACCCTGGTTGGCATCCCTTCCGGTAAGATAGAGGCTCAACATGCACCTGCCTGAATATGAAATACAGAGGGCGCCATGCACAAAGACCTCAAGCTCAATGTCTGAAACTTCCCTTATCGCCCTTATCTCGTCAATGCCGAGCTCCCTGGCGAGGTTTACGCGCCTTACCCCCATCTCCTGCCAGAAAAGCACGCTGCTGCTGTTTACCGTATTGGCCTGGGTAGAGAGATGAACAGGCATGTTCGGCGCATGACGCCTGGCAAGACGCAATACACCGGGGTCAGATATGATAAGGGCGTCTGCTCCTGAAGCGGCGAGAAACTCAAGGTATTCGGCAACAGGGCCAAGATCACGGTTATGGGCAAAAATGTTAACGGTTACATACACCTTTACACTGTTAGCATGCGCAAAACCAATGGCGTCAACCAGTTCCCTTGTGGAAAAATTGCCTGCCCTTGACCTGAGACTGAACTCCCTGCCACCAAGGTATACCGCGTCAGCCCCGTAATGAACCGCGGCCTTCAGCTTGTCCATGTTGCCGGCAGGGGCCAGCAGTTCACATTTCTTTCCCGTTGTCATTCAGGATTCCCGAAATCAACCAGCATGTGGGTTACATGACAGATGACGACAGTGCTGAAAAAAAGGCATATTATGTGTCCCATATCGTAATATTATGAAAAATACGGAAAAGGAGTGAGCTGGTGGCGATGCAGGGACTTGAACCCCGGACGCTACGGATATGAGCCGTATGCTCTAACCAGCTGAGCTACATCGCCACAAAAGATGAAATTTGAATGAGGTCTTTAATTAACAATTTTTTATATTATGTCAAGTGGAAAATCGCCATTACGCATTTTTTGATGAGGAACATCACGGTCTGCCGCGTGCCCTCCGCCCTGATAAAAAGTGTGTCATTTCAAGAAAACATCGTGTGTCATTTTAGTCACACACACAACCAGCTCCGCGCTTACCACCTGATTTAAAACAAAAAAGCCGGGGGCATACTTATTGCTTCAATAAATGCCGAACATATTTATTAATTTCGCAAACAGATAACAGACACACTTTTTAACTGCCAATGAAGCTGATAAAAAAACAGACTACAATAAAACGCAATATAAAAATAGAAGGAATTGGCCTTCACACCGGGGCTCCGGCAAGGGTGGAAATGACGCCTGCCGCAGACAATACGGGCATCATGTTTGTACGGGCTGACACGCATCCACCTGTAATGATAAAAGCCGATTCATCCAACATACTTGCCACAGACCATGCCACCACCATAGGTAAGGGCAATACAAAAATATCCACCATAGAACACCTTATGGCTGCTGTTTATGCCCTTGGCATAAACAATATCATTATCAGGGTATACGGCCCTGAGGTGCCTGTAATGGACGGGAGCTCCCGCCCCTTTGTGGACGCCCTGACTGCCGCCGGGATTGCCTACAACTCTTCTCCGGAAATAACCCTTGATATTAAAAGCAGGCTTTCCATATCAGATGGAGACAAGTTCATATCCATTGAACCGTGCAGGGGACTATATGTTGACTGCCGCATAGAGTTTGACCATCCACTAATCCAAAAACAGCTTTTCAGCGCAAAAATAACGCCGAAAAATTTCACGAAAAAGATATGCATGGCAAGGACTTTCGGTTTTCTGAAAGATGTGGAGGCCATGAAAAAACATGGCCTTGCCCTGGGCGGTTCCCTTGAAAATGCTGTTGTCATAGATAACGACCGGATAATCAACAGTGAGGGGTTAAGGTCGCCTGATGAATTTGTCAAACACAAGGTGCTTGATTTGATAGGAGATATCGCTCTTTCAGGTTTCCGCATAAACGGAAGGATAAAGGCTGTTAAAACAGGTCATGAAATGCACTCAAGGCTTGTTCAAAAAATTATGGCAACTCCGTCAGCATGGGAGTTGAGTAACGGCATTGATGAAAAGCGGCCTTTGCCGTCGTGGATAAATACCAATGGGCGAAGGGTCGCGGTCGCTGTCTGAGTTTTCCCTGAACCGAATTTTTAAAGCAGGCATTATGCCTGCTTTTTTATTTTGAAAATTGAATTATAATGACCCGCCGGATATAAATTCAATGAGAGTTATGCAAGAGGAGAGTTAAACCATGTATAAAAACTTTATTAACCTGTCGGAAGAGGAAAAAAACGTTCTGCTAAAACGGTTCTGGGACAAGGATCCCGGGCTGTGGACAGGCAACAATGTTTCCGAAAAGGATATCTTGAGCAGGCTGGGATGGATAGATATTGCCAGGACAATCAAAAACACAATTCCTGAGATCACTGAGTTCGCGGACTCTTTAAAAACACAGGGGATAAAAAAGATAGTTCTCCTCGGAATGGGCGGCTCAAGCCTGGCCCCCCTCATGTTCAGCAGAATTTTCAGAACAGAGGAGGGGTTTCCTGAGCTTGTAATTCTTGACACCACCGACCCGGAAGTGGTTGAAAATGCAGTTTCAGAAGACGAATTGCAGCAGGTCCGGTTTATTTTCGCAAGCAAATCAGGCTCCACAGTGGAACCCAATGTACTCTTTTCATATTTCTGGGAAAAAATATCCGCCATATCCGGGGAACCCGGATCATGGTTCATAGCAATAACCGATCCAGGCACTCCCCTTGCCGAACTCGCTGAAAAAAACAGATTCCTCAAGACCTTTCTTAACTCTCCTGATATTGGCGGAAGGTATTCAGCCCTCTCATATTTCGGTCTTGTACCAGCGGCATTAATTGGCGCAGACATAAACAAGCTCATAGACAACGCCATAAAGATGATGGACACGGCATCTGCTTCAACAAGCTGGAACAGCAACATCGCTGGAAAACTGATAGATTTTTTATCCATCAACCTCCTGAGAAGCAAGGACAAACTCACAATAATGACTGATCCTGAAATAGAATCTTTCGCCCTCTGGCTTGAACAGCTCATTGCTGAAAGCAGCGGCAAGGAGACCCTGGGATTTGTCCCTATTGTAGGAGAAAGCACAGGAATTCCAGGTTATTATGGTGGAGAACGCCTTTTTGTCTATTTAAGATTAAAGACATCTTCAGACCATGGAAGATACAATGACTTTATAAAAGAGCTGAGGGACGCAGACTTCCCTGTCTACGTCCTGGAACTGGAAGATATCTACGATATTGGCAGCCAGATAATTTTGTGGGAAATAGCAACCGTTTTTTCATGTTATGCCATAGAAGTCAACCCCTTTGATGAACCTGACGTCATGGTTGCCAAAACAAAAACCGGAGAAATCCTTGAAAAGTTTCGTGAGACAGGAAAAATACCCGTAAACCTCTGGGTTGACCCCCAAAGCAAGATGATGTTCCGGCCATCAGACCTTCTGGCCTCATCAATGAAGGGGTTGACAAGGACCCTGAGGGACCTATTTTCCATCCTGCCCACCTGGGGTTATGTTGGTTTTCTCGCCTACCTTCCATACGATGATGAAACAGAAGAAATAATAGGGGAAATGCGTCATATAGTAAGGCAGGAACAGGGGTGTGCGACTGTTATGGGATATGGTCCAAGATACCTTCACTCAACAGGGCAGGTTTTCAAGGGCGGCCCTGCCTCAGCAGGTTTTATCATTATCACAAGAAAGAGAAAAAAGGATTATCCTCCCATAAAGGGTTTTGACGCATCGTTATGGCACATACAGTTTGCCCAGGCGGTTGGCGACTTTGAAGCCCTTCAAAGTATCGGGCGCAGGGTGGTTCACATACACCTTCCTGCTGACTACAAGCTCGGCCTTAAAAGTTTCAGCAAGGTTTTGTCAAGGGCCGCCCGCCTGATGAACTGATAATGATAAACAGGCAGTTTGTTATAATAGTTGCAAGCATTGTTGCTGTATGGTGTACGGGAATCGCGGGATATATCATTATAGAAGACTGGAATTTCCTTGATTCCATATATATGACAACAGTGTCGCTTACGACTGTTGGCTACAAGGAGACAAGACCCCTGTCCGATCATGGCAGAATATTTACCATGGTTTTGATAACGGTCGGAATGGGGCTTTTTTTTTACTCTCTGTCAAAAATGACCGAGTCAATATTTAATGGTCACATAAAAGGCCTGTTTGAAAAAAAGAGAATGGACAAAATTATATCCAGGTTGTCGGATCACTATATAGTTTGCGGATATGGCAGGATAGGGCAGATAGTATGCCGTGAACTTATCAAGGCATCTTTAGATGTTGTTGTCATAGAAAAAGATCCTCTCGTGTTAGAACAACTCAAAAAAGAAAAAATGCTTTTCATAGGGGAAGACGCCACCTCTGATGAGACTTTGCTAAAGGCCGGCATCATGAGGGCCAGGAACATAATAAGCCTGCTTCACACAGACGAGGCAAATGTCTATATTGTGCTATCGTCAAGGTATCTTAACAAAAAAATAAAGATAACTTCCAGGGCGGACTCTCCGTCATCTGAAAAAAAGATAAAGCAGGCCGGGGCAAACGAGGTGATACAACCATATGAAATAGGCGCAAAAAAAATAGCCCTTACGGTCCTGAAACCAAACGTGCTTGAGTTTATAGACCTTGCGGTGCATTCAGCGGAACTTAATCTCGCAATTGAACAGATAAAAATAGAACAAGGCAGCCAGCTTGAAAATGTGACGCTGGGCGGCTTTTCATTAAGGGAAAAGACAGGGGTAACCCTTCTTGCCGTGAAAAGAGGAGACAATAAAATGTACAATATAATATCGCCTGACTTTCTATTGAAACCCGACGATATAATTATTGTACTTGGAAGTAAAACAGATATTGAAAAAACAAAAACATTCGCAACGCCATAGGGAGAAAAAACACCATGTATTTGGCTTCAACGGAAAAATGGTATCTTGAAAGAGTAATATGGTTAATTGCAGGCACGGTTGTTTTATCAAGCCTTTTACTTGGCATATTTGTAAACAGTTACTGGTTTATACTTACCGGCCTGGCGGGTTTCAATATGATAATATTTTCATTGACGGGGTTCTGTCCCATGGCCATAATTCTTCACAAACTGGGGGTGCCTGAAAAGGATAAACAACTTGCCGCCAGGCATCAAGACCGGTCGTAAAACATCACATTGAATATGCCCTGCAAACCGTTCGCCAGGGCAGGGGCGTTGGGGCCAACGGCAAATCCTAACCTGCGGCAAGAATTGCCAGCTTGCGCAGCACTTCTATGGCCTTTATATCAATGGCTGTAAACCCATGTCCCTTACCCTTGTCCATAAAAAAACATCCTATATGTTTTCCGGCTATGGAAAGGGGACTTAAACACACTTCAATATCTTTAAGTTTCTCAAAGGATTTCCTGTTGCCATCTGGCAAAACATTTTCCCACCTGCCTGTTACCTCACTGTCACTGCTTACCGCCCTGTTTACAAGGGAATTTTCCATTGGGGAGTTTATAAACAACTGCTGTTTCAAAGGCGTTGCCATACTTCCAAGACCAAAACGCGCGCCGAGGACTGTACGCTCCGTATCAAAGAGACACAACATTATGTTGTCAAGCCCTGTGCCACGCTTCATAATTTCCACAGAAAGCATGAAGACCTGATTAAGAGACAACTTGCGGGAGATAATGACATCTATCATTTGAGAGGCAAGTTCAAGAACCGCAACAGTTTTTTCTTCTTTATCAAAGGGGTCAGCCTGATGATGGTCCTTTTCCGGTAAGGAACCGTTTTTAACATTAATAACAGGCTCAAGAAACTCAACAGGTTTTACATCTTCAAGTATTACGGCAAAGGCGTCGGCGCTCTTTCCTGTCTTAAACACAGCATCCTCAATAAGGATGGCAAGCTCTGAAGGATCCTTGCCTGTCAGGTTTTCAAGCTCATCAACAAGGGGTATGAGTTCTGACACAGGTCTCTGTTTAATAAAACAGTTTGCTATCCTGCAACTTAAATTTACAATCTCTTTCTCCTCTGTTCCATCATCTTCCGGTGTTCCATCATCTTCCGGCTGACCTTCGAGATGAACCGCTATGGATTCAGGAAGGCGCCATAAAGAGACAATGTCCTCTCCAAGCTGCCTCCAGAACGCGTTCAAATCCTCAAGTTTGTCAGAATCATCAACATTATCTTCAATCTCTTTCAGATAATTATAAAAATCCGGATCATGTATGGCAGTAAAAAGCCTTGCAAGGGGCTTGAAGAGGGTTGATATAAAAATTTCTTCCGGATTGTCAGAATCATCTTTCTCGAGAAGGGTGGCCAGGTGAGATGCCATGAATGCCGTTGTCATTATTTCAGCAGCAGCCCTGTTGCCTGTTTCCGGAAGAATATCAATTATTGAAAGGCTGACAGCTATCTTTCTTACAGCATTAAATCCAAGCAAAATAACAGCCTGTGTAACTGTTGTTATCCTGTGACCAAGCCTGTTGTAATAAAAGGTGTTTACTGTCTGAAGTACCTTGCTTATCAGACCATAGTCATCAAGTATTATTTCCGCCAGTTCCTGGACAGAGATATCGCTTGAAGGGTCAAGCGCCAACAGTTTCTGCAAGGTCACAGATATACATGGTATATTTTTTTCCCTGCTTCCGCCATCAATAAATTTTTTATAGAAGTCTGACAGAAGCGTCTTGTCAATATTCCTGTTTTTCAATGTCTGAACGCTGATAACTTGATTACGTTAACACCTTACTGTAAATTTTTATGACCAGATTACAATTCATATTAATTAAGTGGCACCTTGAAAAGGAAAATTTAAGGTTCAGCGCAAAGGGTTACGAACCCCCAAAATGAACATATCAAAAAATAATGTGGTGCATGTTTCATTTTGACAACGGCTCAACCAACATGCCAAAAAGGCGGTTTTGCAAGACACCATACAATCATGGAGTTATTTTAACACTATATTATGTCTGTTGATATTGTTTTTTTTCTTGACGTACTTGAAAGGGAGGTATCATCATACTCAACACCTGTTGTTGATCTGGTGGCAGTACAGACCAGGGATCCTTTCAAGATTCTTGTGGCGACCATACTTTCCGCGCGCACCAGGGACGAAGTTACCGCTGAAGTGTGCAAACGTCTTTTTGACAGGGCGCCTGATGTTGAACACCTTGCTGAATTGACGGAAGATGAATTAAAAGCATTGATTTATCCTGTAGGTTTTTTCAATAACAAGGCCAGATTCCTTTCCCTGTTGCCTGACGCCCTGAAAAAAAACGGCAACATGGTCCCTGATAGTATGGAAGGATTGCTGAAATTACCTGGTGTGGGACGTAAAACAGCCAATCTGGTGCTTGCCGTGGCATTTGACAAGCAGGCCATATGTGTTGACACCCATGTCCATCGCATAATGAATATATGGGGATATGTAAATACATCATCTCCAGAACAGACGGAAAAGGCCCTTAGAAAAAAACTGCCTGGAAGGTACTGGAAAAAGGTAAACCACATTCTTGTATCCTTTGGTCAGGAGATATGCAGACCGCAGTGGCCAAAATGTGACAAATGCGTTCTTGTAAAAAGATGCCCTGCCAATGGAGTAAAAAGAAAGGGTGTAAAAAAACAGGGAAAAAGGGATCTGATAAAGGTGAAAAACAATAAAAGCCTGACCCTTATGTCTTGGAATGTGAATGGATTAAGGGCTGCGGAAAGAAAGGGTTTCATATCCACCTTGTCAGAATTTTCTCCTGATATCATGGCTTTACAGGAAACACGTGTCAAGAAAAGGCAGCTTTCAGACGCTCTCCTTAATATTAAAGGCTACAAACTTGCCCTGTTTTCCGCTGAAAAAAAAGGGTACTCAGGTGTGGGAATATACTACAGGACAGAACCGCTAAACATAATCAAAGGTATTGGAAATGAGAGATTTGATACAGAAGGAAGGGTTATAACTTGTGAATTCGACACCTTTTTTCTTGTAAACGCATACTTTCCAAATGCCCAGAACGATCTTGCCAGGCTTGAATTCAAGCTCGAGTTCAACAGAAACATTATAAAATTTGCATCAGGGCTTGGGAGAAGTAAAAATGTAATAATATGCGGTGATTTCAATGTTGCTCACAAACCAATAGACCTTGCCAATCCTGACAAAAACATTCAGAGTGCCGGTTTTACAGAAGAGGAACGTGAAGGCATGGATAACATGCTTGAATCTGGATATATCGACTCTTTCAGAATGTTCAACCCTGAACCTGGAAATTATACATGGTGGAGTTACAGGTTTAATGCAAGGGAGAGAAACATCGGGTGGCGGATAGACTATTTTCTCGTGGATAAAAGAAGTAAAAAAAGGATTAACCGGTCTGAAATACTTCCTCATATCAAAGGTTCTGACCATTGTCCAATATTACTTGAACTTGAAATCTGACCAAAATTGTTTCATAAAGTTGTCATTGACAAAGATTATGCCTCTGTTTAACATATAACATATTTATTTTACAAAATATTGGCAAAAGGAGTTTCGCATGAAATCATTAACATTGTTTTCTGTTTTATTATTGATATTGAATGTGGGTCATGCTTACGCATCTGATTTTTTCATCTATCCTTCCAAGGGTCAAAGTCAGGCACAGATGGAGAAAGACAAGGGAGAATGTTACCGGTGGGCCGTACAAAACACCGGATTCGATCCCTCAAAGACTCCCCGGGCTACAACACCTCCTCCAATTAACGAACCTGAAACAGGTGGTGTTGTTTCAGGAGCGGCAAGGGGAGCCGCCCTGGGAGCAATTGCCGGGGCAATTGCAGGTGACGCAGGAAAAGGGGCTGCAATTGGAGCGGCAACAGGAGGACTTTTTGGTGGAATGAGAAGGTCTGACACCATCAGGCGCAACAAGGCAAGGCAACAAGAGTGGGAACGGCAGCAGCAACAGATTTACAGGCAGAAAAAAATGGACTTCGACAGGGCTTACAGCGCATGTCTCATGGGTC
>CAYXYO010000214.1:0-4269 GCA_964469365.1 uncultured Desulfobacterales bacterium
GTCAAACTGGATAAGGAGAAAAAGACTGCAAAGGAACTCTTCGGACTTGGCGATGTTTGCCGGATGACAGGTAACCTGAAGGAAGCCGTTGATGCTTATGAGGCAGGGCTCAGGATTGAACCGTCAAACAAACGGGCAATAGCGTCCCTGGCAGAAGTAAGGTCCGCACTGGCAGTGTCTGATTCTGCGAAAAAGGAAGAAAAGGAAGAAAAGAAAGTAAAACAGGCCACAGCACCTGCCAGGAAACAGGAAGTTCCTGCGTTGAAGACAGCAGTACCCTATAGATCCGTTGTTGATTTCCATAGAATGGAGGTCAACCTTTCAAGGGCAGGTTCCAGGAGCATGAAACTTGCTGAAAAGGCTGCTGCTGACCTGAAGCAGAAACAGGAAGTTGACCGGCAGACCTGGCAATAGTACTTTATTTTCCGGTTCATTTCGTCTGTTGCAGGAGGCATAACCTGTTGTGAATATGTTGCGGCATGTCATGACAGGATTATGTCTTTTGTTTTTCCTTGCTGTGGCAGGATGCTCCTGGCTTTCTTCTCCTGAGCATGGCAGGATAAAAAAAGACCGCCCGGTTCAGGCTTCCACCGGAAATTACCTTGCTGATGTCGCCTGGATCGCGAGGGAAATTGAAACCCTGTCAGTCAGCGGCAGAACAAGGGTCGTTGTGCAGGGTAAAAGACTGCCCTGGATAAGGTCAGGGATTTTCTGGAAGGGGAATTATGGCCGTAATGAGACAGCGGTCAGGATAAGCGGCAGGGCGGTCTTTGGAATAAATGTGTTTGACGGGCTTGTGCTGCCGGATGGCATGTTCCTCTATGTGCCTTCCCATGACAGTGTCTATTATGCCGGGAAGGGGGATGTGTGGCGCGGTTATCATATTGATGACATTAACACTATTGTTTCCCTTGCCCTTGTCCCATGGCGTTGCGCCCTGATGCCTGATGCATCTCTTGTCAATAATGCATCTCCCCGGTTCCCCTGTTCAAAATATGGCCTTGATTCATCGGAAATATTTCACATAAGATTCAGTACAGGACATGGATACGGGGTCGCATCCTTCAGGAAGGATAATCTTGCGCTTTTGCGGATAGTCTTTGACAATCTTCTGTCCGTTTCCTGCTCAGGGCAGCGCATCCATGGAGTTGGCGACCATTCGTATATCCCCTTTCCGGCGGAAACATCCATTGTTTTCAGAAAATATCATTTAAGAATTGATATAAGAATTCACTCCTGCAATATAAATGTTCTTTCTGATGATGCCACTATGCTGGAACCGGCTCCTTTTTACAGTTATACTTTCCAGCCCCTGGAAGTTCTGTTAGATTCAGTTGTTCAGGACTGAATTACGAACAGGGTTTCAATAAACAGCAACTTTGGGGAATTGTATGAACTCGGATAAAGGCGCCATGTGTGAAAATAGCGTGTCAGGCAATATGCGGCATGTATGGAAAGAGGTTAATGTGCCCCTTGGTGACAATGCCTATGAGATACTTGTAGGTCCAGGGGTGCTTTCAGAGGTCGTTGGAGATATTGTCAGGTTCGGGGAGCGGTCAAGTTATGTAATAGTGACCGACTCCAATGTGGCTGACCTGCTTGGCCATGACTTGGAGAGAATGTTCAGGGATGCCGGTTTGCCGGTTTGCCTCTGTTCCTTCCCCTCTGGCGAGGAATCAAAAAACATGGCAACCGTCACTGAGCTCGCAAGGCAGATGGTGCGGGAAGGCGCTGACCGTCAAAGCCTTGTGGTTGCCCTGGGTGGCGGGGTGGCAGGAGACATGGCCGCTTTCCTGGCGTCCATATATATGCGCGGCATACCTTTTGTCCAGATACCTACCACCCTTCTTGCACAGGTTGACAGCTCAGTTGGTGGAAAGACAGGTGTTGACCTGCCTGAAGGCAAGAATCTTCTTGGCACCTTTTACCAGCCTCTCAGGGTTTACGCGGATATCGGGGTCCTTGCCACCCTGCCAGAGGGAGAATACCGTAACGGTCTTGCCGAGGTGGTAAAGTATGGAATGATAAGTGATGCCGGTTTTTTTGATTATCTTGAAAATCATGCGGAACATATTGTAAATCTTGAGCCCTCTGCCGTGGCCCATATTGTGGATGTTTCATGCCGCATCAAGGCAGACGTTGTCGCCAGGGATGAGAGGGAAGGGGGGCTCAGGCGTATTCTCAACTTTGGTCACACCATAGGTCATGCCATTGAGGCGGCTGCCGGCTACAGGTTGCCGCATGGCGAGGCGGTTGCCCTGGGAATGGTGGCCATAAGTGATATTTCCATCGGTAAGGGGTTGATGAAAGCAGAGGAGGCTGAAAGGCTGCGCGAGCTTCTTCTGAGATTCGGTTTGCCCGTAAGCCTGACCATTGACCTGGAGCTATCCGGAATTATGGAGTGTATGAAGAGTGACAAGAAATCAAGGATGGGCAGGATAAGCTTTGTCCTTGGAAAGGGGATTGGAGACACCCTTATAACAGAGGATGTCTCTTCCCATGAGGTGGAGCGGGCTTTGGGCAGGCTGGCAGGCCGGTCAGGTTGAGGTGGTCCTCCTTTTTCGACAGTGAATATCGTTAGTGCTGAAGCACTCACTGTTCGCTTTCACTATTATGGAATAAAGGAAAATCTATAGTGAAAGGAGAAGAAAAGTGGCCAGGAAGAAGTATAGTGCAGAGTTCAAGACCAAGGTTATTTTGGAAGCCATTAAAGGGGGAAAGACCACCAGTCAGTTTGCTTCAAGGTTTGGTAGTTATTCGGCTCAGGTCAGGAAGTTGAAAAGACAGATGTATGAGAATACTTCTATATTATTTGAAACCAGAAGGAAGCATGGATAAACAAATCAAAGTTGTGTCACGCAGCACGACTTTAATTTAGGGAACCTTGAAAAATAATTTTTTCAGGATTTCACCATTTTTAATGAGAAGAAATATCAACAAAAGCCTGATGTTATCAGACTGCACGACATCCAATTTGGTTTTTCTCTCCTTCATCCAAGCTGTTTTGCTCAGATGAAGGAGAGAAAAACCCGAGAGGACGCACTTTACCTATGAACAACACAAAGAGTACCGTATCTGTCAAGGTTAAACGCAAGATTGCGCAGCCCGATTTTCCCGGCGGCTCGAAGAAGACCTATGCCACGCAAAATCAGGTTGCCTGCCCGTTGTGCCTGGACCCCAAAGATATGTTCAACACGGGAACGAATCCTGGATCTTGTCAGGTTGCCTTGCTGTTCCCATTTACTCAGCTTGCGTCTGCGGGTTCCCTTGCGTTGAATATGTTCCCGGTACCTGTTCTTCTTCAGGAACTCTATCTTCTCCTGCGATCGATAGGCCGAGTCCGCCCACACATCACGGCTGCTGTTGTCCGGGGCAAGCAGTTCCTCAAAGACGTTGCTGTCATGGACATTGGCAGGAGTTACCTTGTAACGACGGATGAACTTGTGCTTCACATCAATGGATATATGGTTCTTGTAGCCGAAAAAGTTCTTGCTGTTTTTTTTGGTCCAACGGGCATCGGTATCTTTTTGTCTCTTCTTGTGCTCGCTCCATCCTTCGGGCTGCACACCTTCCTTGATCTGCTGATTTTCCTTGCGGCTGTTGCGCTGTATCGGAACCTTGACAATACTTGCGTCTATGATTTGCCCTTTTTGAGCCTTGTACCCCTGTTCACGAAGAAAATTGTCAAATCGTTCAAACAGACTGTCTACTACCCCGGCCCTGATCAGATCCTCACGGAACCGCCAGATGGTGGTCGCATCAGGGATTTTGTCGGCGGCATGGAGTCCAAGAAAACGGGAAAAAGAATACCGGTCAAGAATTTGAAACTCCAATCCTTCATCGGACAGATTGTACAACGACTGCAGGATGAGGATTTTGAACAACAGGACAATATCAAAACCTTTGGCCCCGGCATTGGACTTCTTTTTCTTCCTCCTGGCCTGTTCGAGAACGGGACGGAATATTTCCCAGTCCACAGTCGAGTTGAGCTTGCTCAGTGGATCACCGGCTTTATCAATACGCTGAAGGCGAATATCAAAATCAAGAAAACCAAGTTGTTTCATAATTCAATCTCCATGTTTGAGGATATCTTTCATGGAGAAATATAACATAATATCTTGTTTTTAAAAGTTAAATTTTGATATTTAACCATTTTTTTTGAAGCGAATTTTTCAAGGAACCCTTAAGGAGTTTGTCCATCAGCCATTTGCCAGGATTGATGTCATACAGACAGCACCTTTTAAACAGCAGTCTGTCATGTCCGCATTC
>CAYXYO010000215.1:0-7459 GCA_964469365.1 uncultured Desulfobacterales bacterium
TTCCCTGTGGCCACCCCACATAAAAGCTCCGGCTCACAAACCTGGCACCATTAACTCACTCGCAAGGACAGTGCCCGGGCAGGATTTCAACTTCTCCAACGGCCTGGACTAAAGATCTGTCACGCCGGAGCCGGAAAATAATGAAAATTTGATGAAAGGCTGCCGGAATTCATGTATATTATGATAACAAACATATAAAATCCACATTTGAATAATGTTTGGCATAAAAAAAACCACTATCGACAAGGGCAAGGCAGGAGAAGATATCGCTGCGGCATTCCTGAATGCCAGGGGCTACGATATTGTGGAACGCAACCATCGGAACAGGATGGGTGAAATCGACCTGATATTAAAAAGAAAAGGTGTGTTGATTTTTGTTGAGGTCAAGACCAGGACGTCAACCGCTTACGGTCTGCCCCAGGAGGCGGTAACAGGCATAAAGCAGGAAAAAATAAGAAAAACAGCCCTTGCCTATATGCAGGACAACGGCCTTGAAGATGCTGAAATAAGATTTGATGTGGTTGCGATAATGCTTGAAAACGGTAGCGGCAGCCGTATTCAGCATATTCCAGGGGCATTTTAGCGCCATGCAGGCTGTTTATTGTTCATGCCGCACAGGCAGAAGTTTCAGAAAGGCCTTCACTGCTGCTTATTTAATCAAGAGGTAAAACCATGGCATCAATGATTCAGAAAGATATATCTGATGTGAAAAACCGTATCCTCAGAATGTCCATGCTTGTTGAGGAAGCGGTAAAAACCGTTTTTCTCTCATGCCAGCGTCATGACATGAACCTTGCCCGCAGGGTCATAGAAAATGACTGGGAGATAGACGAGATAGAAAATGACATCGGACGGCTTGTGCTCAAAACCCTGGCCCTCAGACAGCCAATGGCAGGCGATCTGCGATTCCTTACATCTTCCATGATGATAGCTGAACAGCTTGAACGGGTAGGCGACCATGCTGCCAATATTGCTGAACAGGTACTTTTCCTGTCCCAGAATCTCTCAAGCGCCTATGAAACCGATGACATTGAAGAGATAGCCAACACTGCTGTGGAGATGCTTGCAGACTCCATAAACTCCTTTGTTTACGGAGATGCTGACATGGCTCACAGGGTGCTTCAGAAAGACAGTGAAGTGGATGAGATGTACACAAGGCTTGTGAACAAGGAGATATCCGACATGGAACAGGGCTCATCTCCTGTAAAATCCGGGGTGTCACGTGTCATTCAGGCCCTTAACATAGAGAGAATAGCTGACCTTGCCACAAATATTGCGGAAGATGTGATATTTCTTGAAGAGGGCCGCATAGTACGTCATGAAAACAAGCCTGGTAAAGACAGCCGCAAAGCAGGGCAACAGACAGGGCATCAGGAGTCTGCCACCGTCCCGTCTGACACCACTGATGCGTCACAGGCATGTCCAGGCACTCCGCAGAACAGGGAGCCCCTTGAGTGCCTTGAAAATCACGCAAAGGTAGTACACGAAAGTCTTGTGAACACCGCAGAGGCTGTGCGGGCCTTCACATATGGAAACATGGAACTCTTTGTGGAAAATTCGGAAAAGGTCTCCGAGCTTGAATCAAAGGCCGACCTTATAAAGAGGAATGTCAGGGCGCACCTGCCACGGGGCATTATCATGCCAATTGACAAGTTTGAGCTCTTTGCCTATCTCAACAAACAGGATTCCATTGCCGGACGCGCGGAAGATATACTGCAATGGCTTACCTATCATGACACGGCATTTCATCCTGATGTCATCAAGGGGCTTGAGGAACTTCTTGAGCAGTGTACTGCCATTACGGCAATGTTGCCTTCCCTTATCCTCTCGGCCCGCTCATATTTCCAGACAGGGGATGAGAACATCAGGGTTCACGTCAAGAGCATGATACGAAAAATCAGGGAGATGGAAAACTCTGCCGATGACATGGAACACCGGCTGAAAAAATTCATATTCTCAATGGGGCAGGACAGCCTTACCATATACTATCTGATAGAACTGATTGATCTCATAGGGAGAACGGCAGACAATTCCGAAAGCGCCGCTGACATCATGAGGTCAATGATAGCCAGATAAAAACAGCCGGTCCGTCAAGATGCCGGACTGGCTGCCTTTCATATTCCCCTCAAAGTATTTTTGTGCATGCCGTATAATCGGGATATGCCTTGACAAACCCCAAACAGGTTGTTCATGCGCTGGTTTTGATTTTACCGGGTTATCCACGTTGTGGTTCCAGTAAAATCGCCAAGCCCCTGAATGCAGTCGTTGTGTCTACTTTCCATATTATTTAAGTATGTTTTTATCAACTATAATAATTCTGTCATGATTCTGTTCAAGGTGATAATACTGAAAGGTGCCAAGGGTAGTCTGAAATTTTTTCCTGCATACATCCATGTCAAGCATTGCGCTCCTTGAATCAAAAAATGAATACGTCTTCTCAGGATCATAACAGTAATCCCGATTCCTTGCCTTGCATGGGTCATCAACCATTCTGCACCTTGTTTTCTCAGATTCCTGATCAAATTCTTCCCTGTAGTATACAAAGCTGTCACTGCCTGCCTTGACAGAGTCCTGACATACAGACGAAGGTGCCTGTCTGCAATATACGGCTGTATCCCTTGAAGAACGTGGAACAGAAAGCAACCTGCCGTTATTGCCAACCACGCGTATATAGACGTCCGAGCCGTGGTGATTTTTCATGTCAACGCACGAGCCACGCTTTACAGGAGTCCAGCCCTGGGAATATGTACCGGCATCCGTATCATCAAATACGGTTGCCACATAAAACAGATTCAAGGTTGTATTGTTGCATACCTGGAAATCAAAGGCCCAGACAGGCGCAACAAGGAAACAGGACAATATTACAAACAAAACTCCAAAACTCATTCTTTTTATTCTACACATACAGTTCCTCCAGTGCAGGCCTCGCAATCCAAAATTACAAACCGTTTTTCCACTCCTTCGCGCATTAATCTGACAATCACAGCTTTACGATCTGGGGCCTGAGCAAAATAACAAGTTCTTTTTTAATCACGAACTTGCGCTCTGACTTAAAGGCGTAACCAAGGTAGGGGATATCTCCAAGTAAGGGAACACTGTTTCCCTCAATACCTTCTTCCTTGCTTATAATACCACCTATTATGAGCAACTGTCCACTTTTAACCTTGGCCATTGTTGTCATTTCCCTGAGTTTCACCCTGGGAAGCTGTACCATCACAAAGCCAGTTGCCTCTGAACCGAACCTTTTTTCCTCTATATTGTCAGGGTTCTGTAACTCTGTATTAACAGGAGTCAAATGCAGTGTGATATCATCATTGGAATCTATGTTGGCCACGACACTCATACCTATACCGCTGAGGATGTCACGGGTTTCAATATCATAGGTTATGGTGTTTGTGGTTCCTGTTGTTATTGTGGATGTAACCTTGTCTACTATGCGCTGGGTTTCTCCGCCGGTTATAAGCCCTGGCTCTCCATTAAGCAGTGACAGCTTGGGATTGGAAAGCACCTTGACATCGCCAAAATCCTTCAAAAAATTCACAACAAGCTCAAGGCTCTTGTTGCCCATTGTAACGCTTCTGAGTAACTTGATACCATCTGTAGGATATATCTGTCCGGCTGGATTTGCCGCTCCAAATGCCATCTCAAAATTGAATTTGGAGTCTCGTAACAGACTTGACCAGTCAATACCCTTTCTGCTGTCATCAGTAAGCTGGACCTCAAGGAGTTTTGCCTCAATGACTACCTGACGGGACAACTCCTGATTCAAGGTTTCTATATAAAGACGTATCTTTTTGAGCATATTCTTTGTGCCGGAGACATTTATTATCCCAAGAGGCTTGTCTATGGTGTAATATGTATGCTTTTTCAACACGGCCTGACGTCTTCTGTAACTGTTTGCTTCTTCCTTTGCATACCATTTTTTCCGATCGTAATAACTTCCTGAAGCCCATTTTGAGCTGTTCTCATCATAAGCACCTGAGGCGCTTAGGCTATCACCAGACATATTCCCCTGTACACTGGCTTGTTTGGAAGTCTGTTGCTGATTCTTCGGAGTTTGCATTGACCCTGAAACCGAAGACGCTCCACTTGCTGACGCAGCACCGCCATAAGAACTGATACCGGAAATCGACACCCCTATAATATTTTTAAGATTTTTCTCTATACTATCCCAAAGATTAAAAGTCTGATCACTGTGGGTAACCTGTAATCTGCCATGCAGTGAGCTTGCTGAATCAGATGTAGAACCCATAAAATCACCACCGACATTTGAATTATAACCACCTATGAGAAAAGGATTGGCAATATAAAATCTCTCTGTCAATGTATAATGGATTACAATGGTATTGGATTCCTCATCAAAGGTATAAAAATAATCAGCCTGTCTGAGTATATTGTCCAGGGCGTCCCAGAAATTATCCTTGGCGCTTATACTTACATTTACAAGATAACTCTGATCAACATCATTGTTCCATGTAACGTTTATCTTTTTAAGCTTGGTCAACTTGTAAATTATCTTGTTCAGGGGAACCTTCTCCCCCTTGGAAGATATATCAGCGCCCACCTTTAATACAGAACCTTCCTTGGAGGTATCCTGATTAACCTTTATAGCGGACAGATTGTAAGACGGCTTCCATTTGACAGGAGTCTTGTAATTGATCCTGGGGTTATGATGCGATTTTTTTCTGGCACCGACGAGATATGAATCCGCAGCGGCAGTAGCATTCATATCGCCTGTCTGACTTGATGAAGAGATTGCAGCATCTCCGCCGCTCTCACCATTATGTGTCGCACATCCCGCAGACATCAAGGATAACACAATTACAAAACCCATCGTACATATAATATTCTTCACCAGATACATTATTCCCTCCTGCCACGCAGATTAATCTGTTATTTTCATTTCCAGTGCAGACAGCCTGCTATGAGCAAACTGTATCATATCATCAGGAATCTCTCCGCCCGCATTAAGTATTATTCTGTATTCTGCCGCAGCCTGTTCCTTGCGGTCCAGATATTCAAGAGCCTGTGCCTTTAACATGATAACATCAGGGGTAAGATCATAGAGCTGATCTATCTTATCCAGGATACGTAACGTCTGCCTGTACTTACCATTGGAAAAAGAGAATACCGCATAATTCCACATAATATCCTGAGGTATGTTGTCAGATGCCATGGCCTTTTCAAAATACCAGGATGCTTCATCGTTTTTACCAAGATGCGACAGGGCTATGGCTACCATTGCGGCACTCTCATTATCAGACGGATCCAGAATAAATGCCTTGCGGCCATAATTATATGCTGTGAGATCATCCTCTTCCTGCAATGCAAAATATGCTATTTTCTTGTTTATATCAACATTGTCAGGCCATAGCTTTACTGCCTTCCGAATATATTCATATGCTGTCAGCATATTACCCTCATTCTCATATTTCTGGGCTTTCTGCATCAGCTTTTCCGCAGCGACCCTGTCTTTAACCGGGGTCTTTGAGGCAAATCTTTCACGTACAACCAGTTCACCATTAGGCATTTCCAATGTGTTTTCCTGCGTAATTTCCAAACCTGACTCTTCTGGCTCCTCGTTAACTATCTCCAGATTCTCAATAATATCTTCTGCTACATCTTCATGCCAGGACAATGACTTCCCTTCAGGAAATATCATCAATGTATTTTCGCGCTCCATACTGGCCAGGCCCTTGAGATTTTTAATGACATCAAGCACAAAGGTCCAAGGAACATCCTTGAGCGCGAGGGTAAGCGTCCCACCCACAGCTTCATCAACGACTATATTCCTGCCGCTTATTTCTCCAAGGAGACGGAACACATTATGAATATCCACCTTGTAAAAATCGACTGTAATCTTCGCAGGTTCGCTGTCCACATCCTTTCGTTGCGTATCGCAGTTCTGAACAATTTGGGGGACGGACAACCCTGAAACTGCGTGTACGGTATTACCGGCAGACGACTCAACAGCTACCGGACGTTCCGGTCTCCTTTTCTCAAGCTCTGCCAGCCAATGCCCTACATCATCACTGGCCGCAGGATTCTTGCCTGTTTCACATAATCCGGAACCTGCTGTCACACAGAAAAACAGTCCAACAGCCATAACAAGATGCAACACATATTTTATACTGATCTTTCTACTCATCATTTCTCCTCCGGGTGCAGAAACAATATCCGCTTACGAGTTGAAATTCCGCCATTGATATCCTCATAATCTTCCACAACAACAACCCTGTCCAGCATTATCTGCCGAACTCTCCCGTTTCTGTAACCAAGTTTCATGCCTGACCTCAAAATATAACCCATGCCAGAGGCATCCTGCGCCATGACAATAGTATCCCCTACATCCTCTCTGATAATTGCGACAAGCGTCAACTGCCCCACATCCATACACTCAAGTTTCGAAGCGCAAAACTTTGGGGGTTGAAATTTTTTCCTGTTTGCTTTAACGGCAACCGGTTTCTCCTGCTTGTCATACGTTGTTTCCAGAAAAGTCTGAAATGGATCGACCTTGCCTGCAGCCGAATAATTGTATGCCTCAGGTCTGAGGATAGCACCAAGTCTTACTCTGAACTCTTCTATTTTTTCATCAGATTTCTGCCTGTTACCAGAAAAGGCATCAAGTATGCTGACCGAAAAAACAAGAAAAAACAGCAAAGGAATCAAACAGATCATAAGCTTGCGAACCTTGCCTGCAAGATACAATACCCTGAAAGCCCTCTCCCGTTCATATCCACATGTTTGCTTCATAACCTGACTACCTCTTTTTCCTCTTTCCGTGCTTGTGCTTTCTGGTAGCGGCCTGTTCTTCCGGAGTAAGAAAACGGTAAGTTTCACCAGTACAGGAAGTATTAATGATCCAGGTCCCGCCTCTCAACCCCACCTTGCCTTCTGTGGCAGATTCAGCCCCGGTACCGGATGATGCAGATTCAACAGCTACTGTTACAGACTGACCGTTCTCACTTCCACCGGAACCAACATTGCCTGCCTGTTTACTCTGAATTGACCGGGCCTTGGTGGGGTTACCCATGCTTACATCCTTGATATGGACAATACGGGCCATTTTGCTTATATGATCAAAAAACTTGACTGTATTATGAAAGGGCCCTGAAAACTGTATGGAAAAAGGGATGGCAGCATAAAAACTGGCTTTTCTCTCCCTCAAAGGAGTAAAAGAATCAATATTCAGTCTTGCTTCATTACCAAGAGATGACACCTCTGTAAGTATAGACGGTATATCTTCCTTTTCCGGCAGGAGTTTAAGGGCCTTTTTCAGAATATCCTTCATAAGCGCCAGTTCCTTCTCAAGCTCAGGGATTGTCTTTTCCTGGGCCTTGAGATGTGCGATTTCCTGGCGTAGTCTGGGAATTTTGGCTTCTATGGTATCAAGCTCACCCCACGCACTGCTGAGAAAAAGATACCAGAAGATTGCTACCGGAATCGCCATGGAAAGAAT
>CAYXYO010000216.1:0-2595 GCA_964469365.1 uncultured Desulfobacterales bacterium
ATACTTAAGGGGAATCTCAGAAAGGTACGCAAACATCCTGTTTATACAACTGAAAAACTCGCATCACTGGCCATACGGCTTTCCGACGCCGAGAGAAAGGCTGTGGACGCGGAAAGGGAGATGCTCGACCGCCTCAAGGCAGCCTACATGGCGGAGCGCGTCGGCCAGACCTTTCCGGCAATCATATCGTCGGTCACGCCAGCCGGTTTTTTTGTGGAACTCAAGGATATCTTCATATCAGGACTTGTCAGACTGGAGAGCCTTGGGGGTAAGGAATACAGGTTTGACAGGTCTGCCAGGATGATTGTGGGCAAAAGGAGCGGACGCAAATATGTGGCAGGCAATGAAGTGACTGTCCGTGTAAGGTCTGTAAGCCTTGAGAGAAGAAGGATAGATTTTGAACCTGTGGATTAGCCGGTCAGAATAACGGAAATCCTGATGTCAGTTTTTTCCCATGAGTCACATAGCGCCTGAAGAAGCCCGGAGACGTATTGAAGAGTTGAGGCAGGAGATAAACCGCCATAATTATCTCTACTATGTTCTCGATTCTCCTGAAGTCTCAGATGCCGTATATGACGCCTTGATGCGCGAGCTCAAATCCCTGGAGAGGGAGCACCCTGAGTTTTCAGCCCCTGATTCGCCTACCATGCGCGTTGGCGGAGCCCCGTCTGCAAAGTTTGATACTGTTGCCCACTCCCTGCCCATGCTCAGCCTTGATGACGTTTTCAGCGGGGAGGAGGCAAGGGCCTTTGACAGCCGGGTAAGAAGGCTGGCCAACCTTCCCGGGTCTCCGGAATATGTGGTTGAGCCCAAGATAGACGGCCTTGCCGTTGAACTGGTGTATGAAAATGGTCTTTTTGTCCAGGGGCTTACCCGTGGAGACGGCATATACGGCGAGGATGTTACCGCCAATCTCAGGACCGTGCGCTCAGTGCCCCTGCGTCTTATGGATTCCGGCAAAGGCATGCCTGAACGTCTTGAGGTGCGTGGCGAGGTGTTTATGTCAAGGGATGGATTCAGGAAACTCAACCTTGAACGTGAAGCCGCGGGAAAACCGCCCTTTGCCAATCCGCGCAACGCTGCCGCAGGCTCCCTGAGACAGCTTGACCCTGCCGTTACTGCGGGTCGTCCCCTGGAGATATTCTGTTACGGGGCCGGTATCGCAAGGGGTGTCACCCTGCCGGACAACCAGTTTGAGCTCCTTGGCTTTTTGCGCTCACTGGGGCTCAGGACAAACAGGCTGGTGCAGCGCGTGTCAGACATTGGGCAGGCCCTGGCATGGTTCCGGGAACTGGAGAAGATGCGTCCCCACCTTGCCTACGAGATTGACGGAATGGTTATAAAGGTAAACTCCTTTGCCATTCAGGAAAAACTTGGAAACAGGGCAAAGAGCCCGAGATGGGCGGTTGCCGTAAAGTTCCAGGCCGAGGAGGTTATAACCCGTCTTCTTGATGTGAAATTCGGGGTTGGCCGCACCGGCGCTGTCACCCCTGTTGCGGTGCTTGAGCCTGTAAGCGTGGGAGGGGTTACTGTAAGCAGGGCTACATTGCATAACGAGGATGAGATAAAACGCAAGGATATCAGGATCGGAGACCTTGTGGTTGTGAGGCGGGCCGGGGATGTGATTCCGGAGGTTGTCCGCTCTGTAGTCGAGGCCAGGAGCGGTCAGGAGCGGGAGTTTTCCATGCCTTCAACCTGTCCGGTCTGTTCATCGCCCCTCGTCAGGGGGGAGGGAGAAACAGCGTGGCGCTGCACCAGTCCTGACTGTTTTCCAAGGCGCGTGAGGGCATTGGAACATTTTGCCTCCAAGGGGGCGATGAATATTGACGGCCTTGGGAGCAGGGTTGCCGAAAAGCTGGTGGAGACCGGACTTGTTGAGGATTTTGCTGATCTCTATGACCTGCGCGTGTCAGACATAATGGGGCTTGAGGGGTTCAGGGAGAAGTCTGCTGAAAAACTTTACGAGAGCATAAGGGCCAGTCTTCACACAACCCTGGGGCGTTTTCTCCATGCCCTGGGCATAAGGCATCTTGGACAGGTGGGGGCAAACATGCTTGCGGAAAGGTTTGGCACGCTTCATGCCGTGATGAACGCCTCTGCCCATGAACTTGAGGAGATCCCGGGCATAGGGCCTGAGATGAGCTCAAGTATTGCCAACTGGTTCGCAAGGCAGTCAAACCGTTCAATGATTGAGCGTATTCTGAAGGCCGGTCTGGAATTCAGGGATGCGGAGCGGCCTGCCGCGCCGGAATCGCCCATTGCCGGACGGAGTTTTGTCTTTACCGGCACCCTGCCTGACCTCAGGCGTGAGGAGGCAAAACAGATTGTCATTGACAATGGAGGCAGGGTTGTAACCGGAGTCACAAGGAACCTTGATTATGTGGTGGCCGGGGAAAAGGCCGGTTCAAAACTGAAAAAGGCGGTTGACCAGGGGGTGCGGGTGCTTTCGCAGGAGGAATTTCTGGCCCTTGCGGGTAAAACCCTTTGAGACAGTTTTGCCGGGAGTGTGTTTCAGACAATGATTCGTGAACTTGTGCTTGATAATTTTATACTTACCCCGAGGCTTGAATGCGGGTTCAGCCAGGGCTTCTCTGT
>CAYXYO010000217.1:0-8749 GCA_964469365.1 uncultured Desulfobacterales bacterium
ACAATGAATCATGTGGGCATATCCAGAAGGATTGAGGACGAGGATGAACGAAAACGTCTGAAGGAGACCATCGAGGCCATACGACCTGAGGGAATGGGGTTTATTGCGAGAACCGCATGTGAAGGCGTAAATGCCGAGGACATCAGCCGGGAAGCGGATTTCCTTATAAAAATCTGGAAAAACATTCAGAAAAAGGCTGCATCCATCTCCATACCCGGACTTGTCTATGAAGACCTGGACATCACCCTCCGCGCTGTAAGGGACCTTTTTACAGGAGACGTAAACAGGCTGGTGGTGGATTCTGACGAGGCGCATGAAAGGATACTAAAGTTCCTTGACACATTCGCAGGCCACCTCAGGACAAGCGTTGAGCTATACAGACAACCTGTACCCATATTTGACGCCTTTGGAATAGAAGTGGACGTTTCCAGGGCCCTTGGCAAGAAGATATGGCTTAAATCGGGCGGTTACATAGTAATAGAAAGCACGGAGGCCCTTACCGCCATAGATGTAAACACCGGCCGATTCGTCGGGAAACACAATCTGGAAGACACAATACTCAAGACCAACCTTGAGGCGGCCAGGGAGATAGCATGTCAGCTCCGCCTCAGAAATATAGGCGGGCTTATTGTGATTGATTTCATAGACATGGATGACCCACAAAACAGGGAAGCGGTCTTCACCGCCCTGAAAGACGCCCTTTCAAAGGACAAATGCAAGTCAAACGTGCTCCGCATGTCTGAACTGGGCCTCATACAGATGACCCGCAAGCGGAACCGGGAAAGCCTTAACAGGCACCTTACTGAAAGCTGTTTCTATTGTGAGGGGGGCGGCATCCTCAAGTCGCGGCGCGCCGTATGTTTTGATATTTTCAGAAAGATCCAGAGAGAGGGCTATTCCAGCGAAAAATCAGGCGTTCACCTCTTTGTGCATCCAAAGATAGGGGAGGCCCTCTTCAGGGACGAAGCGGTGCATGTGGAATACCTGGAACATACGCTCAAAAAGGAGATAACCATCATTTCAAGACCGGATTTTCATCTTGAGCAGTTTGAAATACATTATGTTACTGAAAAAAACGGTTAAACACAGGGTGCTGAACCCTGAACCTGACAGATGCGGCAGCCATGAATCAGCCGCCTGAATCCCGATACTCAAAGAACGAGAGGTAGCGCAAATGAAATTTGCTCCTGACGCAAGACCGACTCTCATGGGCAGCCTTCCTGTAACCGATCACAATGAGGCTGTTGACATTATCCTGAAATATATTGACTCAATACCCGTATGGCCCCAACTGCCCTGTTATGCTGAAGAGCGGCTCCTTGCCCAGTATGCTGACGGCCTGCCGGGAATAGTGACAGACCCGGAAGGAAACATCAGCTTTGATACTGCCTCGCCGGAATTTGACCAGGAAATGCTGGCCTTCTTTGAAAAATACCTGGAGATAACAGAGGGAGGCGGAGAGATTGCCGGATCAGGGCTGGATTTTTCAGAAAAGAGCGGCAGGGGACTGCAGGCCCTGCTTTCAAGGCTTGGACAGGAGGGAAACAGGCCATTTGCCGTAAAGGGACAGGTTACCGGCCCCTTTACAATGCTTACGGGCATCAAGGACCAGGACGGCAAGATGGCATGGTTCAATCCGGTACTACGTGAGGTTGTCAACAAATCAATAGAGATAAAAACCCGGTACCAGATCGAGCTCCTGAAACGGCACAGTGACAATGTAATAATCTTTCTTGACGAACCGGCCCTGTCTGGATTCGGTTCATCTGCCATGGTGGGTATTCCGAGGGAGGATACCGTAAAAGACATATCCGATGCTGTAAACGCCGTACACAAGGCGGGCGGGATTGCCGGTGTCCATGTCTGCGCCAACACAGACTGGTCGCTGCTCCTTGAAACCCCTGTTGACATACTCAGCTTTGACGCCTACGGCTTCTTTGACCGCATAATGCTCTTCAGGGACGGGCTGATAAAATTTATCGAGGCAGGGAACACCATCGCCTGGGGAGTTGTGCCGACCCTTAACAGGGAAGACCTGGAGAGTGCGGACAGTGACGCCATACGGAAATTGTGGAACAACTGCGTGAAGGAGTTCGGGGCCGAACCTGAACTGGTAAGGAAACAGGCCATCATCACCCCGAGCTGCGGCACAGGTCTCCTTTCAAGGGGGCTTTCCATAAAGGCAATTGAGCTTACCAGGGAGCTGTCGGATCACATTCGAAGCTGAAAAACGCCGCTCCCTGAGACTGAAAAACCGCCTGCGGTTCTGAAACCGCAGGCGGCAGGTTGAGGAGGTGGTTATGAGGGAGATTATAAAAACGGTTCGGACAATATCCGATCCGCCATTCTATACCTCGTTAATGGTTACGAACTTCAGGGCATGGGTCGTGCACTTTGTAACACATGCGGGTTTAAGTCCCCTGTCAACCCGATCCATGCAGTAATCGCACTTCACAGCCTTGCCGGTTGCCGGATTGAGCTGGGGGATGCCCCATGGACAGGCGCCAGCGCACGCCATGCAGCCTATACACTTTTCATCATCAATAAAGACAATGCCGTCATCACGCTTCTGCATCGCCTTTGTCGGACAGATTGTGGCGCAGAAAGGCTCCTCGCAGTGATAACATGACCTGAAATGAAACTCTGTCTTGGGAACGCCCTTTACAGCCTTCAGTGGTTCATGGGTAATTTCACAAAGCAGCGGGCCAACAGGCAGGTTCTTGTTGGTCTTGCAATGTACCTCGCAGCCGTGGCATCCTATGCATCTCCTTGAATTAAGATATATCGAATATTTGTTCACAGCTCAACCCTCCTTCTCGGATTCCTGGAACTTCGTCTTACCGTCACGAACTTTTCACAGAGGCATAAACCGCCGCCTGCCTTGTCCAGGTGCATAAGAAGTCCTTCCTGCAGTTTCTGGTCACTCATGCCGGCATGGTACGCCCTGCTCTGCAGAGGTATCTGCCTGCCAAAACCGTGCACAGTATATACTGCCTCAGGATGAATAAAATCAGTGACATGGGCCTTGATAGTACCCTTTACACTGTCGGCGATAACATCTACCCAGTCATTTTCCTTTATGCCAAGTTTGTTGGCCACCCTTGAGTTGATCCAGAGGGTGTTTTCAGGAAAAAGCTCGTGGAGCAACGGATTGTTAATGGTATGACCATGGGCGTGAACCGGGGAACGGCCAAACACGAGCCTGAACCTGCCCTTGGGAGGTTTTGGAGGAGACTCATAGGGCTTGAGAGACGGCAGGCCGGCCTCCTCAAGGACGCCGCTGATAATCTCTATCTTTCCAGAGGGTGTTTTGAACTTGTCTTCAATGGATTCATACATTACAGGTTCGTCAGTGTAGGGAACAAAACCCTTTTCATTAAAATCCTCGATCTTTACGCCTGTAGGCTCAAGCTGCCACTTCCACAGTTCCTCAATATTGTTGTACGGAAAATAGTGGCCGCAACCCATCCTGTCGGCAAGCAACTTGAAGATTTCCCAGTTCGGCTTTGTGTCAAATCTTGGTTCAACAGCCCTCTGCCTCATTATCAGCCTTGGTTTTGGTCCCTTTTGAACAACAATGGGGGTTTCCCTCTCAAGGTACATGGATTCAGGGAGTATTACATCGCTGAACCAGCCGAACTCACTGTAATGGGTATCAATTGAGACAAGAAGTTCGGCATTTTCCAGGGCATCCTTTTGGGCGGCAGGGTCCGGAAAACAGTTGAAGGGATCATGCCTGTAACATATCATTGCCTTTACAGGATAGGGATCTTCGTTGGCTATGGCATCATAGAAAAAGGGAAAGATGCCGGGGCCCTTGTCAAAATGCCTGAATTTCCAGCCTACCCCGTCAGCCCTTTTAATATCCGGTTTTGGCACCAGGGAGTCAAAACTTCTTACCCCCTTGCCTCCACAGTCAGCAGGAGTCTTTGGAAAGAGCTGTCCGCCTTCCTGTTCAATATTGCCCATCAGCACATTCAGTATCTGAATCGCCCGGCTTGCGTAAAATGAGTCGGAATATCTTGCGAGCATCCAGCCAGGATGAAATATAACCCTTGGCCTCTGCCCCTTTATCTCCTTTACAAATTTCTTGATCTTGGGGGCCTTTACGCCGCACTCCTTTGCCGCCCATTCCACGGTATAGGGTTCTATGAACTCAAGGAGCGCATCAAAGTCACTGACATACCTGTCAACAAACTCCTTGTCCCACGCGTCCTGTTGCAGTATCTCGTTAATCATGCCAAGGGCAAGGGCATAGTCGGTTCCGGGACGCACCTGGAAGAAACGTGTCGCCTTGATGCCTGTCAGGCTCTGCCTTACATCTATATAGGTCATGCTGCCCCCGGCCTCCAGCATGTCCATAACCTGATTGGCCTCGGCAATCCTCAGTGACGCCAGTATATTCCTGCCGAAAAGCACCAGATGTCTGGCGTTTTTTATGTCATATATCAACCCCTTTCTTCCCACTCCGTAAACGGATTTGCTCGCGTGATGGACATTTCGTCCACAACCGGAATCGTGATTTGTAAAATTGGGAGATCCGAGGGCGTGAACAAACGCCTTGGGTATGTCCTGAAAGGGTCCTCCCCTGGTACTGAGCATAACGCTTTCAGGGCCATATTTTTTTATAATTCCCTTAAGTTTGTCAGCAACATAATCAAGGGCAGTGTACCAGCTTACAGCTTCCCACTGCCCGGCTCCACGGCCTGCCTTGCGTATAAGGGGCCGCTGGGGACGTTCACTGTCCTTGCGAAGGGCTGTGCCAGCCGAGCCCTTGGCGCACAACGCCCCTCCAAGAATATGTGGATTGCCTTCAATCCACCTGATTTCATTCTGTTCCACATCAACCTTTATGGGACATCGGACAGAACACATACCGCACATACTCCATGCAGTCCTGCTCATAAGCGTTTCCTCCGCTATATCTTCAATCTGTTACAGAATCATGATGCTTGCTGAATGGAAGCTGTATTATAAATACTGTTTCCATGCCCGCTGTCCTGAATTTTTCATCCTCAGGAGGCGAACAAACCACCATGGTTCCGCCATGATCCCTGATGATACCAAATGAGACTGAAAGACCCAGACCCGTACCCTTGCCAACCGCCTTGGTGGTAAAAAACGGGTCAAAGACCTTATCCACAATCTCTCCCGGTATGCCTGGACCTGTATCGCCAATCACAATTTCAACCATACCTTCCTTTTCTGACATATAGGTCCATATACCTACTATTCCTTCACTCTCCATGGCCTGATGCGCGTTATTGAGAAGATTCAGGAACACCTGCCTCAACTTTTCCCTGTCAGCCATTACCAATGGCAGGTCTGTGGCAAGTTCACGCTGCACATATATACGATCCATGTTAAGTGAATGTTCAGTTACAGACAGCACTTCTTCAATGCAGTCATTGATATTTACGGCCCTTGTGGTCTTCTCAACAGACTTTCTGGAAAATTTCAGCAAATCGGCAACAATCTTCTTGCACAATCTGGTCTGTCTTTCTATGATTTCAAGGGATTCAAGGGCTTCGGGGTCATCACCGTAGTCGTCTTTCATAAGTTGTGAATAACCGAGTATTATACCCAGGGGCGTGTTGATCTCATGGGCCACGCCCGCGGCAAGCTGTCCGATGGACGCCATCTTTTCCGACTGGATTATTGTCTTGGTAAGATTCTTGAACTGGGTGATATCCTTTGCGATAATCTCACAACCCCGCTCATCAATCTCACATCTGTCTCCACAATCCCCCCTTATGGCAGACGCCGAGATGAGCATCACCAGGGTGGTACCGTCAGACCTCCTGAAGAGAGTTTCAAAATCTTCCACATGACCCTCAGAGGCAATCCTTTTGATAAAATTGCGCCAGTCATCCTCCTTGACAAAAAAAGAGGCAAAAGCCTGATTCAGCACATCCTCTTTGGAATCATATTTGAGAAAGGCTATGCCGCTTTCATTTATGTCGCTTACCCGCCAATCTGCGTCACAGAAAAAAACAGCGTCCCTTGACTGTTCAAAAAGCCTTCTGAACTTCACCTCTGAACGTCTCAGCTCAATGGTACGCTCCTCGACCCTGTTTTCCAGATTCTGGTTCAGCTCGCTCAACTCCCTGTGGGCTGTTTCAAGCTCAAGGTTGCTCTGTTCAAGCTTTTCAGCCTCTTCCTTCAGAAGATCATGCGTATTGCGGACGTTATAGAAATAGATGGTGAGGGTGGCAAGGGCGACAAATGTCATGGTGTTCAGCCCGCCGCTGTACGGGAGCATGAAGGACCAGATATGTTTTATGTCAAGGCCCACAAGGATATACTTGATGATATGGGCGCTTGAACGCGATACCGCGAAAATCAGCAGGGTTACGCTGAACCAGAAAAAATACCCCCATATGATACTTTTGGGTTGCAGCCTTTTAAGTTTCCACGCATACCATGTCGCTGACATGGAACAGATTATCATCAGGGCCGCGCCCGCGAAATCAATGATATAAAGGGGAAAAAGGGGCAGACTCAACATTCGGTATTCCCCCCTGCGCTGGAACGTTTATCCACATCCCGTTCACATTGAGCGTTAAGATGTTCCATATAAAATGTTCTCAGGAACATGAGCATGAAGGCCATGGCAGGGACGCATAAAAAATGATCATTTCTCAAAATATAGAAAAGAATCAATTGCCAGGCGTCAGGGCCTGTAAGGGTATGACTGAAAAGGCTGCCTCCCTGGATGGCATTGCCAGGCAGCCTAATCCCAAGGTAATGCACAACGAGAGTGTCAATATTCCACAATAAAAACAAAAAAATGGAAAACTTGAGGTATTTCCATCCGGCACAGTCCCCCAGCGGACGCCGGTTAAGCATGTAAAGCAAAAATATCATTGAAAGGGCAAAGGCGATATGGGCCATCTGATGCACATAAAGGCCCTCCGGCGGGCCATGCACCTGAACCGCATGGGCATCCTGCACAGACAACAAGACAAGTATAACAACGGCATGCAGGACTGCCCTGACAGCCGGAATCTTTCTGACGACAATATTCATAATTCTGTGCAAGACCCCCTTGTAATCACACGCTCACTTTACCAAATTCGCCTGAGGACGCCTGCCAAATCGGTTTTTGCTTCAGCGCAAGAAACATGAAAAAACAGCGCATCAGCATGGCCGCAAAGATTTTCCATTTCGGAAACGATACACCAGTTGGATAAAAAAAGATTTGCAGGGCGCCCTTAATTCCAGTCGTTCCTTTATTATACTTGTCAAACCGTCTTATTTACAATATATGTGCCATGTACATTCTTGTTTGACAAAGGGGAGAAAAATGCAGCAACATCAGGTCAGGGTGCTGATAGTTGACGATGACAGCGCGATGACAAACATGCTTAAAAAAGTGCTTGAGCGTAAATGTTCCTGCATTGCCGACACGGCTGTCTCAGGACATGAAGCTGTAAAAATGCTGGATAGACAGGGATATGATGCCCTTTTGACAGACATAAGAATGCCAGACATAGATGGGCTTGAACTGCTTGATATAACAATAAAAAAAGACAAAACCCTCTCTGTTGTCATAATGACGGGATACGGCACGGTGGATCTGGCTGTCACTGCCGTAAAAAAGGGGGCGTATGACTTTATTGAAAAACCCTTTGACAACGAAAGAATAATTATTGCCGTCCAGAGGGCAATGGAAAGAACCAGGCTGCTCAGGGAAAATGCCTCTCTTTCCAAACAGATTAACATTAAAGGAGAATTTCAGAATTTCATAGGAAGCTCAAAACCCATGCAACACGTTTATGAACTGATAAAACGTGTTGCCGACACAGATGCCACCGTGCTTATAAGGGGCGAGAGCGGCACGGGCAAAGAGCTTGCCGCCCAGGCCCTGCACAACCTCAGTTCAAGGTCGGACAGGAAGATGGTTACCGTAAACTGCCCTGCCCTTCCTGCCAATATACTGGAAAGCGAGATGTTCGGCTATCGCAAGGGCGCTTTTACCGGCGCGGCACGGGACAAAAAGGGATTATTCCTGACGGCAGACAATTCTTCAATTTTACTTGATGAAATTGGAGACCTGCCAATAGAGCTGCAAACCAAACTCCTGCGGGTCCTGCAGGAGGGGGAAGTCCGTCCCCTGGGACAGAGCAACAACATTAAAATAGATGTCAGGGTAATAGCCTCAACCAACCAGCCCCTTGAGGAAAAGATCAAGGCCGGCGAATTCAGGGAAGACCTTTTTTATCGTCTTAATGTTGTCACCATCAAGATGCCTCCACTGAGGGAACTTGGTGAAGACATTGAAAGAATAGCCGGCGCCTTTCTGGAAAGATACTCAATTCAATACAACGCAAAAGACCTTGTTTTCTCTCCACGAACCCTCAAATATATGCTGTCATACAACTGGCCGGGCAATGTAAGGGAACTTCAGAATGCGGTAAAGCGTGCTGTTATACTGAGAACAGGTAATGTCATTGAACTCGAGGACATGCAGCCTCCCAAAATCTGTATCGCTGAAGGAGAGCAGTGCTGCAAGGAGATAGGGCAATATCTCAACCTGCCATATAAAGACGCCAAGGAAGCGGTAATCACGGCATTTTCAACTTCATATCTCACACATATCCTCAAGGCCACAAACGGCAACGTAACCGCTGCGGCAAAAACCAGCGGGATAGAACGTCAGGCGCTGCAAAGAATAATACGCAGATACAATATAAAACCGGCGCATTTCAGAAAAAAATAAAAAGCTCCCTGCAAATTCCAGCCTTGT
>CAYXYO010000218.1:0-4830 GCA_964469365.1 uncultured Desulfobacterales bacterium
ACCCTGTCGTCAGGGTCTGAGAGCGAGACCGTGCCGCTGTTGTCAGTCCACCCTGAACCTGACGCGCTTCTGCTGTTAAGTGGAATTACAACCACCCTGTCAGCGGCAAATGAAAATGTGGTTGAAAGGATGAGAAAAAAGATGATAACAGGGAAAGATAGTATTTTTTTCATGGTTTTGCCTCCAGATTGCAAAAGAAAATGAGTAAGCATAATTGCCTATATTAAAATAAACTTGTTGTAAAGCAATGAATTGGCGTTATCAACATAACCTGACAGGGAAAAACTCACCTCAGGAAGTTGGCACGGGAAAGTCTGTTACTTCTTGCTCTGAACCGATGCCATGTTTTTTCAAGGTTCTCATAAATAAAAACGGGTTCCCGTGAAAGATTGTCACAAGAACCCGTCACTATTGAACCCGGTTGAATGAAACGCTGTTTTTTGCCGTACCTTTTCTCCCTCTTTATTGCATGTATGCGTCAGGGGAGATGTACTCGCCAGGCGCGGGCAGTCCCGGATGCCCCTTTTCCTCCTCAACCGGACGGCTTACCCTTTCAAGTCTCGCCTTGGGGTCGTCACGCTCAGCGGTTACCTGCCATGACTTTAAGGGCGTTCCGGCCGTTTTCCCGGAGGCCCTGGCATAATGCCCCGTTCAGGTGCGCCCTGCGCGGCATGGGGAGCAGCCCCAATGCCCGGTCCTCTGCCCGGCGGCCCCATGCCGATTCTGCCGCCAGGCTGTCCCGCGCCACGGTTCTTCACGGCTGTTTCAGGCCCCAGAGGCGGAACAAATGGGCTGATGCTGTCAGGCATCTTGTTCTTTACCGGTATGAAAGAGCCTCCCCAGAGCTCAATCTCCAGTTTCCTTACTTTTTTCCTGGCCTTTTTCGCAATTTCAGGCGGTATGTCAGGTTCATTCAGGGCAAGAACATAGTTTGCCCTTGCCTCAAGGGAATAACCGAGGCGGGTAAAAAGATCGCCAAGCCTCAGGTATGCCTTGAATGTGTCAGGTCCCTGGGGGTAGAGGGTAAGCCTTTTCCGCCACGCGGTTACAGCCTTTTCCCACAGGCGTTCCTTCTCCCGCAGGGAGCCTGCCATGTCTCCGGCCTCGCCAAGGGCCATGGCGTACAGGTTCATTATCGGTTTGTCCTGCCTCTTTTGCAGGAGTTTCTCAAGTATGGCCACCGCTTCATCCTGATGTCCTGATTTCATCTTGACATAGGCCTTTCCGTACAGGGCCGTCGGATACCCGGCATCCTGTTCGAGCATTGTCAGACAGCGGTCATTGAGCCTGTTTATATAAAGTATCCGCAGTTCCTGCGTGCTGCACGCCTCAAAACATGCTATGGCATGGTTTACGGCCTCCTCTGCGGCGGCCATGTTCAGCGGTCTGATCTTCATGGCCTCCTCGTAGATGTTGTCAGCCACTGCCGGCCAACCCAGTCTGGAAAGCAGGGACGCCGTGCGCGCCATGTTCCAGCTTTTCCTGTTGCGTTCAGGCCCAAGCAGTCCGCCAAAACGGAATATTAATGGCAATATCCTGGCCACTGTTCCGTGTGCAAGGTTCTCATTGCCTGCCATGTAAAGGTCGGGATGTTCCTGCATTCCGGTTTTTTTGAGCCATTCCGCATATAGCCGTTCCTGGTCATCCCTGCTTTTGGGAGCCGCTGGCATGGCGTATTTTTCCAGCACCTTTTCATTCGCCGGGATGCGGGCAAGAAATACCACGCCACTGTCGTCAAGATATACAAGATCCCAACCCGGATGCCGGTATATGTCCTTTTGCAGCGCACCGCCTGACGCGTTCATGTCGGCAACGCTGAACATGGCAATGCCGATCCCGTATTTTCCGGCCTCGCTGAAGAATATCCCCCGTTTTCCCAGGGCCTCTCCATATCTTTGAAAGAATGGAGCGTCATATATTTCGGCGTGCCGCCCGTCTATGTATGTCTTCCATGCCGGACCAAAGCGGTTAAGAAACAGGTCCGCGCTCTTGGTGTCTCCGAACATGGCGGTTTTGCCCATTTCAGGGAGATGCTCTTCCAGAAAACGGACCGCTTCCAGTGGAAATGTGTGGTCAGACTGGCCAATGGCAAAGCGGGTGGGCCTGTGCATCCATTCATAATACCCTTCGGTTACAACAGAGTAGTAAAGAAAAGCGGTCAGAAAAAAGAAGCCTGCCCATGCCGCTGTTGACGCCGGTCCGGCAAGGCCGGACAGCGCGCACGTCTTTTCACTGACCGTGTCAGGTTCTCCTTTTTTCAGACTTGTGGCTATCTGCGTCACCTGGCCGCAGAGCCATTGCAGCATCATGGCCGCGTACTCCATGCCCCATGCCACAAAGGGAGCTCCGGCAAGGCTGAAAAGGGGTATGTTCCTGATGGCCGTGAGACTTATGTACATAAGGCCCGCGCATACAGCCGTATAGCCAAGGCCGGTTTCCCTGTCAAATGCCATGAGCCAGGCCCTGAGCGCCTTTTGACCGGCGGGGACGCCCTGACAGGCTGTAATGAGTCTGCCGGCCAGTCCCATTGCGGCGAGCGTCCATGCAGCAAGTATCATCAGGTTGAACCCGCCTGTTTTCCACATATTGGCCAGGGAGACAGGCACAGCCTCTGAAATGCCGTATTTGTAAACAGGAGATGTGAGCACATGGAGCAGGTGCAGAGGGTAAAGCGCGCTTTTTGCGCCGTAGGGCGAGATGAAGCAGGCGCAGGTCACAGCAATGGAGACGCCTGTGAACTGTAGAATGGTTCCGGCCCGTTTCCCTGTTTTTCCGCCTGCCACAGCGGAAAAGATAGCCGCGCCGGTGAATGTCCAGGCGATGATGGGGCCCATGGCAAATACGCCGTGGCTGTTTGCCCATACTGTCTGAATCAGGGGCAGAATCCATATCCAGCCGCGCCTGAGCCTGTCAGCCAGGCTATGCAGCCAGGGAGTGGCCGCGACAGATTGTCTTTTCCCATAACAGAGGGAAAAAAAGATAATGTAAAGGGGAATAAAAACATGTGAAAACATCTCCGGCCTGTGCTGGAAACGCACCTCGGTGACAAAGAGCACATGAAGCGCCGCCAGGGCGGCTGGAAGGGAAAGGGAGGGCCATTTCCAGGGGGCGCTGTTTTTCCTGCCCTGGAAGATGCATAGCAGGATGGCTGACTGGAGTACTATGGCAAGGGAGACCAGCCACTGGACAAAGGCAGGCCCGGCCCAGCCGAAAGAGCGCACAAGCCACGCAAGCATGCACTCGTAAAGCCACGGGACGGATATCCACTCCCTGCCCCACTTGGATATGGAGAAGAAGTCCTCAGTTACGACCCTGCCGTTGTCCAGCATCCAGGAACCTATCCTGAGATGCCACTGCACATCTATGTCTTCCACAGGCCTTATGCTCAGAACCGTTGCCATTATGAGCAGGGCGGCCAGTACACAGTAGCCGGTAATGTTTTTTTTCAATTTTTCATTTTCCTCCACATTTTTTTTTATGAACTGTTCACCATGCCTCCTTTATAGCAAGGAAGCGTAATATCGTATGACCTGTTTCGCGTAACGGCGCGGGTGAAAATCCATTGCGTGACAAGGTGAAGCGTCGCTGGCGATCTGATATCAGGTGAATCAGTCAGCCGGATATGCGTCAGGGGAGATGTACTCGCCAGGCGCGGGCAGTCCCGGATGCCCCTTCTCCTCCTCAACCGGACGGCTCACCCTTTCAAGCCTCGCCTTGGGGTCGTCACGCTCAGCGGTTACCTGCCAGTAAACCTTGACGGCCCCGGTATCTCCGGCTATTTCAAACATGGCGTTTTCAATATCTTTATAGAGATATACATGATGGTCGCCAACCGGAGTCAGTTGTATGCGGGGACTTCTTGCCAGCGCGTCAAAATAGTCAGGCAGTTTTACCTCGGCCATGCCGTTTTCATCAAGAGTGACTGTTCCTGTGTAAATCACCAGTGCCTCCGGGCCTTCAGTTGAGAAGTGTCGCAGGACTTTGTTTTCAGGGTCAAGGGGGTGGTCAATGGTGAATGCCTTCAGGCTGCCGTTTGACCAGTACATGCCGTAGTTGCCGTTGTCCGCCATTATAATGTTGCCACCGGAATAGATGGCGTTTCCTGAACCGGCGTCAAAATACCCGCCGTAATTTTGTTCGGCATATCCGTACACGCCGTAATTTTGTTCGGCATATCCTTTGACGCCGTAATTTTGTTCGGCATATCCTTTGACGCCGTAATCGTTTGCCTTTCCGTACACGCCGTACCAGTTTGCGTTTCCATACACGCCGTATTTGTTTGCGTTTCCATACACGCCGTTATAGTTTGCGTTTCCATATACGCCGTAATTTTGATAGGCCTTTCCGTGCACGCCGTAATTATTCCAGGCAAATCCGTACACGCCGTTATTGTTTGCCGTTCCGTACACGCCGTAATTGATTGCGTTTCCGACCACGCCGAATATGTTTGCGTTTCCGACCACGCCGTTATAGTTTGCGTTTCCGACCACGCCGTTATAGTTTGCATTTCCATACACGCCGTACCAGTTTGCGTTTCCATATACGCCGTACCAGTTTGCGTTTCCGTACACGCCGTACCACCCTAAAGCGTTTCCGACCACGCCGTAATTTTGTGATGCAACTCCGTACACGCCGTAATTTTGATAGGCGTATCCGTACACGCCGTAATTTTGTGATGCAACTCCGTACACGCCGTATTTGTTTGCCGTTCCGTACACGCCGGAGTTATTTGCCTTTCCGCACACGCCGTACCAGTCTGCGGCGTTTCCGTACACGCCGGAGTTATTTGCCTTTCCGTACACGCCGTACCAGTCTGCGGCGTTTCCGTAC
>CAYXYO010000219.1:0-3385 GCA_964469365.1 uncultured Desulfobacterales bacterium
GCTCCGGCCGCATGGCAAGTTCCGTGTATGCCATCATTCCTGTAAGAATATTATTAAAGTCATGGGCTATGCCGCCGGCAAGTGTGCCTATTGCCTCCATCTTCTGCGCGTGGCGCAACATCTTTTCAGTCTGTTTAAGGCAACTGATATCATGGCTGACATGCACAATATACTGTATGTTGCCTTCTTTGTCCTTTACAGGGGAGGTAATGACAAGAAATGTTTTATTGAAATGTGGAAGATATACCTCATATCTTTCGGTTTTTCCGCTTCGCATGGTCTTTTTAAAGGGGCAGAACTCATAGGGAGTCATACCCTTATGTATCACTTCATAACACTTGCGTCCTGTCATTGCCTCAGGTTGCATACCGACAAGCTCTGATATCTGACCATTGGAAAGGATAATGTTCTGATTGTTGTCCAGAAGCATTATGCCTGAATCTACCGCGTTGAAGGTATCCCTCCATCTTTTTTCACTCTGGAACAGCTTGAGACGCCCTTCATATTCAGCGGAAATGTCCTGAAAGGTTCCCATGGAAACAGGGTTGTCATTGCCGGTCAAGTCAAAATCTCCCATCCCTTTAATATAACGTATACGTTCGTCCTGACCTTTTATTCTGAATACGGTTTCAACCTCGGCATGCTTTTCCTTCGCCACATTACGCAATATATCAAGCACCTTTTTCCTGTCTTCAGGCAATATCCTCCTCAAAAATTTCATAAAAGACGGAGATGTATCCGATCTTTCATAGCCAAGTATGAGGCACATCCCCTCAGACCATTCAATTTTTCCCGTCGAGTGGTAATATTTCCAGTATCCGAGAGATGCCATCTTCTCGGCCTGCCGCAAACTCCTGGCATCTTCCCTTAATGCCTCTGTTTTTTCTGTTTCTGTTGTTATATCCCTTAGATGAACAAATATTGCTGGTCTGCCGAGATACTGAATTTTGCTGGCAAAAAGTTGCACCACCAATCTTTTGCCACCTACATTTCTATCCAGTAATATATTTTTGGCTATTCCATCTGGTTCAAGAATGTCAAGAAACCTCTCACGTTCATGTAAATTGCTCAACCCTCCAAAATCGAACCATGAACTCCCAATCACCTCTTTCAAAGGCACTCCCGCAATACGCGCGCAGGCCTCATTGGCAACAAGGATTTCCCCTGTTTCATAATCTGTTATATAAATGGGATCATGAATTATATTAAAGATTGTCTCATAAAGAAAAGTCACATCTGACAACTTTTGCATGAGATATTCTTGTGAAAAGATATTATCTAACTTTTTTCCCATAATTGCTCCAGACATACCATTTTCCAAACAACGATAAAGTAAATTTTTTTAATGTCAATATTTTTTAAGAAAAAAAACAGACTATCAATGCACAAATAACACCAGAGACAAGTTTTACCCTATGAACAAGACACAGATACTGAGAAAAAAATCCATTACGATATTATATTTAATACGTTATGCAAAAATAAAAAACCCGGCTGATTTCATTGAAAATTTCGACCTGCAATGGCTGAGAACCGGCAAAAGATATGGGATGGGTGTGCCTCAAAAATCCGTTAACCAAACAAATTGATATAATTCGCAATATCATATAGCTTCTAAAGACCTCTCATTCAAAGCAACACGCAGAATACCCAAAGGGTAATTTCCAGGGTGATCCTGGGACTTGAAGTTGCTGAAATTAAGCAGCTCCCATTGACCGGGGTAACCCTCATCATATTATCCTGATTTTATCTTTCTCCGTTTTTCCAGTATCTTTTTCCACTTGTCCAGACGGTCCTTGATGATCCTCTCGTAACCGCGGGTCGTGGGATGGTAGTATGTCCTGTTTCTGAGTTCTGAAGGGAAATATTCCTGCTCAACAATGGAAGAGGGATGGTCATGGGCGTACCTGTATCCCTTGCCGTATCCAAGTTCCTTCATCAGTTTGGTGGGGGCGTTTCTTATGTGGAGCGGCACGGGCAGGGAACCGAATTTGCGCGCATCGGCCTGGGCCTCGCCATAGGCCTTGTACGCTGCGTTGCTCTTTGGGGCAGTGGCAAGGTAGAGGGCGGCCTGGGCAAGGGCGAGCTCCCCTTCAGGTTTTCCAAGCATCTCATAGGCCCGGAGAGCGTCTATAGTTATGGCAAGGGCCTGGGGATCAGCGTTTCCCACATCTTCAGAGGCGAACCGTATCATCCTTCTGGCAATATAGCGGGGCTCTTCTCCGGCCTCTATCATCCTGGCCATCCAGTAAAGGGCGGCGTCAGGATCGCTACCCCTGAGACTTTTGTGAAATGCCGATATGATGTTGTAATGTTCCTCGCCGGACTTGTCGTAACGCAGGGCCTTCTGCTGAATGGCCTCCTCCACCAGTTCAAAGGTTATGACCCCGCCAAGGCCCTCGGCCCTTGAATCCGTGACAAGTTCCGCTGCAAGTTCCAGGTTGTTGAGCAGGGCGCGCGCGTCCCCGTCTGACTGGGCGACAAGGCACCTCTTCGCCTCATCCTCTATGGAGAGGGCAAGTTTGCCAAGACCCTTTTTAGTGTCGGAAAGGGCCCTTACAATAATTTCCTCCATGTCGTCAGGCGTAAGGGGCTCAAGCACAAGCACCTGACACCTGGAAAGGAGTGGGGCTATGATCTCAAAGGAAGGATTTTCCGTGGTGGCGCCAATCAGGGTCACAAGGCCTGACTCCACATGTGGCAGAAATGCGTCCTGCTGGGCCTTGTTGAACCTGTGTATCTCATCCACAAAGAGCACTGTCTCGGGCCCACCTTCGCGCAGGGTCTTTCCAGCCTCCTCAACAATGGCGCGCAACTCCCTGACACCAGAAAGCACTGCTGAAAAGGCTACAAAATTGGCGTCACACATCCTGGCCAGGATACGGGCAAGGGTGGTCTTTCCGCATCCCGGGGGACCCCAGAGAATCAGGGAAGGGAGCTTCCCCCTGGAAAGGAGACCGTGAAGGAGTTTTCCTTCGGCAAGAAGATGTCTCTGTCCGGCAAACTCTTCCAGGGTCGCCGGACGCATACGTTCCGCAAGCGGGGCCGCGGGCATGGCTCACTCATCCCCTTTCTTGCCAGGAGGCATGTAGGGCTCGCGCCACTTCCGGGAGGCCGCATACCACGCGGCAATCAGGGTGAGCAGCAGCCAGTTGACCCCTATAAGCAAAATGGAGGTAACAGGATATCCGCCATAGGGTTTTCTGATCTCGCTTACCATGTCAGTCACCATTATAAGGCCAAGCACAGAGGGAATAAAGAATTTGACCGTATAATCCCACAACCTGGGCAGCCTTATTGAGGATATGGCGTTCAGATGCTCTCTGAACTCCTTTATGTCCCCTGCCCATGCGGCAAGAACACACTGCCCCATGCCCACTACCAC
>CAYXYO010000220.1:0-3955 GCA_964469365.1 uncultured Desulfobacterales bacterium
CAAGACCTCTTCGCTCGCCTCCTGCCGGATTTGAGGGTGCCAAGATGCCTCCGGCGGGGCGGTTCCCTAAAGAAAAAAGAGAGGACGAAAACCGGACAATTTATTTGTCAAAAAACCGGTCAACTTTATTTGTTGACAACAGACATTTCTGTGGAAGAGCCAAAAAGGCAAATCCGGCAGGCAATCTCTGTTGGAATGTGATTGCAAAAATATTACATAACCCAGAGTTCAATGGTCTGTATCAAGATACTTTTTACTATTACCGTGAAAATATTCCTCTGAACAGACAGACTACCCCTTTTGGTCGCAGGGACTAACCCCCCCCTAAAACCATAACGGCCTTTCTGACCTGTTTTCCGCCTCTACCTCCTGTTATGATTTTCATCATCGGGGGGTGGCAAGATGCCTTGTCATGAAAGTTTGGGTGGATTAAGGATTTTCTGATAATAGCTCTACTGCTGCAAGGCTTTTTAGGGGTAATAGGTTTGCTGGTTTTTAAAATTCGTTCCAAGTTGATTTTTTTCAGTGTATTTCATGTGTAGCCATCGGTTTTTAATCGAGAACATCAAGTTATCTCTTGGTCACGGCAAGGTGTTTAGCGTACAGTGATTGTTACAGACGGTTTTCCAGCTTTTTCCCCTTTGAGCAGGGCCAGAAGGCTGCCCTGGTTGATTGCAAGTTCAATGTAACCTGCGCTGCCGTACAGGGCAAGCGGGCTCCCGGGTTCTGTTGACGAATAGGTTTTTTCAAAAGGGAATGCCATATCCGCTGCCCTTGCGAACGCTTTGCGCGTGTCAGGTTCAGACGCCGTCATGTTTTTCACCATTTCAGACCGAATGTTGGTGATGGCGTTGCCGAACCTGTCATAATAGAGGATCACTCCCCTTATTTCCATATCCCGTATCTCTGGTGTCGGGATATCTAACAGTTCAGGGTCATCAATTTCCGGACCGCAGGCTTCAGGCGGCTTGCCAAGGGCGAGCCATGCGGCTGCCGGCCCCATGATGTCCCTGCCGTGAAATGTTGAGCTTATCCCCTCCCTGCAACAGTCAGGGTTTTCAATGGCATGGCATTTCGCATTTTTTCGGTAATCCATGAAGGGTATGGTGAGCAGACCATTGTCAGGCGCGATGAAAAATTGTTTTCCTGCCTGCATGACCAGACATCGTCTCCCAGAACCCACCCCAGGGTCAACAACAGAGAGAAATATTGAATTGTCAGGGAAATATCTGTAGCTTGAGCCAAGGATGAATGCCGCCTGGAGAATGTTATGAGGTTCAATCGCATGAGTCAGGTCAATGATGGACGCATGAGGATTGATGCAGGCGACAGCTCCCTTAACCTGGGCCACATAGGGGTCATTCAGACCAAAATCACTCAAGAAAACTATGTGTTTCATGGGACGGTCTACTGATCTGGATAACGTGCGGCAATAACATGGAATATGTCAAGTGATGCCATCATTGCCTCTATCATGTCAGGGTCAAACTGTCTTCCGGCTTCATTTTTCATTATTTCCAGCGTTTTTTTCTGGTCCCATGCGTTTTTGTAACATCGTTTTGAATTCAATGCGTCATATACATCTGCCACGCTGACAATCCTGGCAAAAAGCGGTATCTCCTCTCCCTTTTTGCCAATGGCCGTGCCGTCTGCGGCAATTTTCCCCTCAATGGGCTGGCCTGTATTTATATCTATATAACCGGGATAACCTGTGCCGTCCCATCTTTCATGGTGATTAAGCGCGATATCAAAGGCGGCCTCGTCAAATTCCGAGTATCTGTCAATAAACAATCGCGCTCCCATCCATGTGTGCGCCTTTATGGTTTCATATTCGTTCATTGTGAGTTTCGATGGTTTTTTGAGAATGGTATCTGTGATGGCGATTTTGCCTACATCATGGAGCATGGCAGTCATGCGCAGTATATCCATATTTGACTTTATCTGGTGTTCAGACAGTTTTTTGGCCTGTGTCCACTGTTCATAGATGGTTACGGAATATGCCCCGACCCTGTTGACATGAACGCCTGTCTCCTCAGGATCCCTGAGCTCAGCCATGAGAATCATGCGCATAATCATGTTCCGTGTCATCATGGCCCGTTCAAGGGCGGTTGATGCGTGCTGGGTGAAGTGCAGGGCCATGGTTTCGTGACGGCTGGTAAACTCGGTGATATTGCCTGATGCGTCAAGGGCGTTGATGAGCTGAAGCACTCCTGCCGTCCTGTCCCTGTGGTCTTTTATGGGGAATACCAGCATGGAGCGGGTTTTGTAGCCAGCCATTTTGTCATATCGGGGGTCAAAACTGTATGGAGCCTCTTCAGGTATGTTATATACATCCCTTATATTTACTATGTTGCCGGTGAGGCCAACGTAGCCGGCAACTGTTTTGTTATTCAGCGGGATTGAAAGTTTTGGATATCCAAGCGTGTTTTGTACATTCCTGTTTTGGGTTAAGGTGTCGTTCTGGCTGTATCTGATTTCAAGATGGTTGCCGCGCCTTATGTAAATTGAACCTGCGTCAGCACCTGTAAATCGTCTTGCCTCCAGCAGAATGTTTTCAAGAAGTATGTCCAGGTCTTTTATGTATGATATCCTGTATCCTGCACGGATCGCTTCATCAAGATTGTTTTTGGGAAAATTTTCCATCTTAGCTGGTTAGCCTGGCAAGATATCTCCGCGCCCTTCCCATTGCCATCAGGGGAAAGTAGTGTCTGTAGAGGTTGTAGTTTATCATAAAGCCTCTGGAGAGTTCAACTCCCTGGTCAAGATGCCTTGATTCCCTGTCAGGGGCGGTTCTTTCTCCAACGCCGTAGCCTGGAAAGCCGGTGCCGGTATAAAAGGGTTCATCCCATGTGCCGTTATCCAGTTGGGTTTCTGCAAGCCATGCGAGTCCGCGTCTGACAGATTCAATATATTGGGGAGAACCTGTTGCAACAAGCGCCATGATTGCCCATCCGGTTTGCGAGGCAGTACTCTCGCCCTTGCCTATGAGACTGTAATCCATGTATGAACCGCATGTTTCACCCCAGCCGCCATCGCTGTTTTGTACAGATGCCACCCAGTCAGCGGCCCTTTTTATCCACTCTGCGTTCATGTCTATCCCTATGGCCTGCAACGCTGGCAACACGGCGGCTGTGCCGTATATGTGGTTGACTCCCCATCTGCCGAACCAGCTTCCTCCAGGTTCCTGTTCAGCCTTTATGTATCTGATCGCCTTTTTTGCCACAGGATCATCCCTTGTCATGCCGAGCAGCCCGAATGCTTCAAGGACATGGGCGGTTACGTCAACACTTGGCGGGTCAAGGGCCTCTCCAAAATCACAAAAGGGGATCTTTGTAACCAGTATTCCGCTGTTGTCCCTGTCAAAGGCGGCCCAGCCTCCGTTGCTGCTTTGCATGGCCTTGAGCCACCTGAATGCAAGGGTAATCTGCCGTTTAAGCCCGAGATTTTCCTTAATGTGGGGATAGAGCCGCGAGAGCACTATCAGGGCAACCGCCGTGTCGTCAACATCGGGATACCAAGTGTTGGCCCTTTCAAAGGCCCACGCGCCAGGTTCCGCATCCTTTACATAGATCTGCCAGTCTCCGGGTGTTTCCAGAAACATGCCCGAAAGCCACCTGATCCCTTTCATCATGGAATCGTTATCTGCTGGCAGGAGTCCGCAGTCAGCCTGTGCCATTACAGCCAGCATTGTGTCCCAAACAAGCGATTCACTGGCATTGACATAGGTGGCGTCAGGATTTTTCTTTTTGTATGACCAATGTCCACTGAATGCCTCAAGACATCTGGATAGCACCGGATGTGAAAGGAGATAACCCTCGTTGTAAAGGGCCATGAGGGCGTATATGGTTGGCGGTTGTATGCCTCCCCATATGCCGTCTGCGTCCTGATGCCTGATAATCCATTCAATTACGCATTTTCCGGCGAGGCCGCGAAATGGTTGCCAGGGCAAGCCGGC
>CAYXYO010000221.1:0-10378 GCA_964469365.1 uncultured Desulfobacterales bacterium
ATTCCGGGAAACAGTATCTTCAGGGCCTGCCCGGTATCCTTCCCTGAATCAGTGGGCTGCCATGCGGGAGCCTTGCGAAATTGTTTTTTGACCTGTTGCCGCGTGGTTGTCCAAAGGTCGCTCCCATCCACCAGATATGCTGACCTTGTAATCTCGTTATTCACTGCGCTGAACAAAACCCTCAGGTTTTCCAAGGTATACATCAGTGATGATAATGACCGGGCCTGGATGTCAGGAACCTGATTTGCCATGGGCAATATCAAGGTGCCTGTAGGCCTCTTCAGTGGCTATCCGTCCCCTGGGGGTCCTGTGGATGTAGTTTTGCTGCACAAGAAAGGGTTCGTAAACATCTTCAATGGTGGAACTCTCCTCGCCTATGGAGGTGGCAAGGGTGTCTATGCCCACAGGCCCGCCGCCAAAGCGGTGTATTATGGCGGAAAGTATCTCCCTGTCCATGGAATCAAGCCCCCTGTGGTCAACATCCAGCATGGAAAGCGCCCTGTCCGCCACCTCCCTTGATATTGTTCCGTCCGCCATGATTTCAGCAAAATCCCTTACCCGCCTCAACAGCCTGTTTGCGATCCTTGGAGTTCCCCTTGACCTGCCTGCAATCTCCATGGCGCCCTCCTTGTCAATTACCGCGTCAAGAAGGCGCGCGGAACGGAGCACTATCTGCTGAAGCTCCATACTGTTGTAAAAATCAAGCCTGAGGGATATGCCGAACCTGTCACGAAATGGTGGAGACAGCAACCCGGCCCTGGTAGTGGCCCCCACCATTGTAAACCTCGGCAGGTCTATGCGAACCGTCCTGGCTCCAGGCCCCTGGCCTATTACAAGGTCAAGCTGAAAGTCCTCCATGGCAGGATAGAGTATCTCCTCAACCACAGGACTGAGCCTGTGTATCTCGTCTATGAAAAGCACCTCGCCATCCTGAAGGTTGGTGAGTATGGCCGCGAGGTCGCCGGGACGTTCTATGACAGGCCCTGATGTGCATCTTATGCCGCTTCCCATCTCAGACGCGATGATGTGGGCCATGGTGGTCTTGCCAAGGCCCGGGAAGCCATGGAGCAGGACATGGTCAAGGGGCTCCTGCCGTTTTCGAGCGGCTTCAATAAAGACCCTTAGCCTTTCCGTCACCTTCTTCTGGCCGATGTATTCGGCAAAGTGACCCGGTCTCAAACCGGGATCATGATGCCTGTCTTCTTCAGACGCCTCTGGTGTCAGGGCTGCGGCTGCGTGGTTGAGTATGTCACGGTCCATTGTCAAAGTGATAAACTGTTGATTTTCAATTTTCAACCGATGTATAAACTGTACGGTTGCGGCCATTCCTTTTGGCTATGTAGAGGTTCATGTCAGCCTGCCTTACAAGCTCCTCTTCCGTTATTTCCGTGCCTGGAACCCATGTGGCAATCCCCATACTCACTGTCACCATGTCGGATGCCGGAGATTCCGCATGTGGTATGGCCTTTTGTTTCAGTCCGTTTTCTATGTTGGCCGCCACTTTCAGCGCGCCGTCAAGGTCTGTGTCAGGCAGTATGCAGCATATCTCCTCTCCGCCGTAACGGGCAAGGAAGTCCATGGGACGGCGCAGACTGTTACGGATTGTTTCCGCGACTTCTATAAGACATTTGTCACCTTTCTGATGACCGTAACAGTCATTGAACAGTTTGAAAAAATCAACGTCAATCATTATTATTGACAGAGGGGATTGGTTCCTCCTGGCATTTCTTAACTGTTCTTTAATGTGTTCGTCAAAATAACGCCTGTTTGGTATGCCAAGCAGGCCGTCAAGTCTTGCCTGCTGGCTCAGAACCTTTTCTGCCGCCCTGCGCGCTTCCTGATCCCGTTTGGCTATTAACACCTGGCCGAATGCCGTTACGAGTGGTTCTATATATTCAAGAATTTCCTTGTTATAACCTTTTCTGCGATTGGCAAGACCTATCTCTCCAACTATCTTGTTTTTAAAGCGAACCGGAATGCCAAGGAAATTTTTTATCTCAGGATGTCCTTCCGGGAATCCTTTGCCACGTGGGTCATTTTGGGGATTGTCGCTTATTATGGCCCTGCCTTCAATGATAGCTGCTCCAATCAGGTTGTCAAGATTGTGAAATTCAAGGCCTTTTCTCTGTACTTGCTGATATAGTTTTCTGCTTTCATCGTTCCATGACATGTCAGTTATGGCATGTATGGCAAGATATGATTTGCCTTCCGGATCTTTCAATACGCTGCATGTAAAGCCGTGCTCACTCTCTGTAAGCTCAAGCAGGTCATCAAGCAGTGTACTGTTTAGGGCCAGGATATTACTGTTGTTAATGAAATTGGCCTGCATCCGTTGTATGGCATTTATCAGTCTGTTTTTGCTGGCAAGATTTTTTTCAATATTGTGAAGCTCTGTTATATCCTGTACTGTTCCCAGCATGCTGAGAGCCTCGCCATTGTTGTCACGCTGCACCTTGGCCCGTTCGTGAACTGTTCTTGTCTCGCCGTCAGGCCTCAGTATCCTGTGGATAATGTCATAGGGATGATCCTTCTCAATCGCCTCCCTTACCGCTTTTTCCACATCTTTTTTGTCATCATCATGTACCAGTTGTAGAAATGCATCGTATGTCGCCTGAAAATCATGCTGATCGAGACCGAATATCTTGAATGTTTCATCAGACCATCTGACCTTGTTTGAACGTATGTCCCACTCCCAGTAGCCCAGACTAGCAATGGATTGTGCCTCAATAAGACGCTCGCTGTTTTTTTTAAGGGCCAGTTCAGCTATCTTCAGCTGTTTGAGGGCGTTGCTGTTGATACGGGCAAGGCGCTCTGTTTGCAGGAGCGCTTCTTTTAGCCTTGTGTCCGGTTTGTTCTCATCTGACCTGTCGTCATCGGGCTTTGCATGTGATTCAAGTGGAAAATTATATGACGCGTCGTCTTTTGCGTCGGCCTCTGTTTTTTCACATCTGTATGAGTCAAGGTCGTCTGCCGGATATATAAGGTCAAGGCCGCATTGTAAATTTCGCAGGTAGGTTATGGCGTCCTGAACAAGGTTTTCAGGGATCAGGGAACCGTGTTGCGGCAGGATTGCCTTGATATCACGTTGCATAAGGCATGTTGTAAATCCCTTTGCAGCCTTGTTGCATGCCATATAGTCCTTGTGAAACAGATCCATTTTTGCCGCATGGTATTTAAAATCACTGACAATGAATTCTTGTTCAACCTCCAGGGCGGCCCACACGTCCCCTGAAAAGAGATAACCTGATACCGGGTCGAAGGTTGTTACAGCTCCAGGAAAGTGCAGGAACGGGGCAGGAATGAAGTGTAGCTGGTTTCCGTTTTTGAATGTAACATATCTGTTTTTTTCTATATCTCTGGAAAGATATTTTTTCTGACAGTAATATGACAGAAGTATATGGGTTCGAGGGGTAGCAAAGATTTCAAGTTCGGGTCGCAGCTTAAGCCAGTCATACATGGATGCGGCCACGTCAGGGTCCTGGTGGGACATTACCAGTCCCAAAAGCCGGTTTGCAGGCAAGACACTTTCGACCCTGGCCCTGATTTCCTCAAAGGATTGTCTGCCTCCGGGATCTATGAGCAAGCCTTCTTCCCCATCGGTTACAAGATAGGTGTTGCAGCGAAAGGCGGTTTCCTCCATTATTCCAATCCAGTAAACCGTATGTCTCTCCTGCCGGAACAGTAGTACAGCCTTGCCTGTGTCAGGTTCAGGATCGTACAGATCATTCAATGTTATGGTCCTGATATCTGTCATCTCTCTATTTCGCCAGTATTTTCAGCGTGGTTTTGAGAAAAAGCTCGAAATTTTCCAACTGTTTTTTATCAATCATGCCCGTTGCTTCTGTTATGGCCTGTTCCACCTCGGCAGGTCTGTATCCAAGGTTCAGCAGGGCAGAGGCCACATCTGATGAAACGGTATTGTTGACAGTCGGCCGCTCCGCAGACATATTTTTCACACTATTGGCCCTGTCTGAGCGCCGCAGTTTCGCGGCCTTGTCCTTCAAGTCCACGCACAGTCTCGCTGCGGTTTTTTTCCCGATTCCATGGACCCTTTGCAAGGCGTCCTGTCTCCCTTCCGAAAGGGTGGCAAGCAGGTCGTCTGTTGAAAAGGCAGACAGTATGTTCATGGCTGCCTTGGGACCAACGCCTGAAACATCTGTAAGTAGCCTGAACATCTGTTTTGCCCCCGGGGTTGTGAAGGCATACAGATTAAAGGCATCTTCCCTTACGGAAAGGTGTGTGTATAATGTCAGCCTTGCTCCGTCATCAAGGCTGTCAAGGTCTGTCAAAGGCATTGACACCTCGTATCCCACGCCGTTTACGTCAATGATGGCAGTGGAATCACCCTGTTTGTTGAGTATGCCCCTTAACAGACCTATCATGCGACTATATCCATGTCAGATGTTTCTTGTTTTCAGCCCTGACTTTCCCGGGCCGCCCCTTCCCTGTCCGGTTCTCTTTTCCATCCCGGCGTTGCTTGCATGACATATGGCAGTGGCCAGGGCGTCAGACGCGTCCTGCTGAAGTCCGGTTTTGATGTTGAGAAGCAGGCGCACCATATGCTTGACCTGTTCCTTTTCCGCCTTTCCATAACCTGTGACAGACTGTTTTATCTCCAGTGGCGTGTATTCGTATATCTCAAGTTCTCCATGAACGGCGGCCAGCATCGCGGCTCCCCTGGCATGTCCGAGTTTCAGGGCGCTCAATGCGTTCTTTGCAAAAAAAAGGGTCTCCATGGCGGCCACTGTCGGAGAATAGGTGGAGATTACATCTGTCAGTTCCCGATAGATTGTGGCGAGCCTGTCAGGAAATTCGTCCCTCTCCTCGCGGCACGCCTTTATGGTGCCTGCGGCTACAAAAGAGAGACTGCTGCCAACAGAGCGTATTACGCCGTAACCGGTCTGCCTTGAGCCGGGGTCAATGCCAAGAATTGTTATTTCAGACAATCAGGTAACCTTTTCAAGAAGTTCGTCAGATATGTCAAAGTTGGAATAGACGTTTTGCACATCATCGTTTTCTTCAAGGGCCTCCATTAGGAGCATAAGCTGCCTGGCCTGTTTTTCATCCGTAACCTCCACGCTGTTGGAAGGCACCATTGAAAGTTCAGACGATACTATCTCAATGCCTTCTGCAATCATGGCCTCCTTTACGTCTGAAAGTGTCTCTGGCGTGGTTTCCACTTCCCACACGCTTTCTCCGTCCTGTACATCCTCAGCCCCTGCCTCAAGGGCCGCGGTCATTACCGTATCCTCGTCAGCGGCTTCCTTGCCTATTGTGATGACTCCCTTTTTCTCAAATATCCATGAGACGCTTCCAGGCTCTCCCATGTTCCCGCCACGTTTTGACAGGATGTGACGCACCTCGGCAACGGTTCTCTGTTTGTTGTCAGTGATGGTCTCCACAAGGATAGCCACACCGCCAGGGCCGTAGCCTTCATAGGTTATCTCTTCATAGTTGACGCCTTCCAGCTCCCCGGTTCCTTTTTTTATGGCCCGTTCAATGTTGCTCTTGGGCATGTTTACGCCTCTTGCGTTCTCAAGGGCGCTCCTCAACCTGGGATTTGCCGACGGGTCTCCGCCACCGAGACGGGCCGCAACGGTTATTTCCTTGATTATTTTTGTGAAGGCCTTGCCTTTCTTGGCGTCCTGGGCGGCCTTGCGATGCTTTATGTTTGCCCACTTGGAATGTCCTGCCATCTACTCTTCCTCTGCCTTTCTGTTGATTTTTACATAAAACCTGCTCAGGTCCCTGTCTATAAACTCCCTGACTGCCTTGAGGTGTTCGCCATGTTTTACAATGAGAAGCTGCCACTGACGTTTTTCAAGCAGGTTGGCAACCCTCTTTCTCACCTTTATCCAGATGTCCTGTTTATAGGCGGTGTTGAGCGTAATTAATGTGTCCATATCGTTAATGGTTTTCCTGAGAAATCCCGGAAACATGAAATTCTTTATATAAAATCCGCAGGCGCCCAGTGCGGCAGCGGACCAAAGAAAAGGCCATATAAGCGTGCTGCCCGAGACTCCTGACCCTACCACCGCGCTGACAAAAGGGGTCGAAGGGTAGCCTGTGAGGAGATGCATGAAGAAATCGCCAAAGAAAAAGGCGAATGCCGTTGCCAGGGCCGCAGTTTTTCCAAATCCCATCAGCTTGTCAAGGAATTTCGTCCGGAAATTGTTTGCAGCCTCTATCTCAAGGGCCAGTTCACGCATTGCCCTGTCAACTTCCTGAAGTATGTGATTCAGGCGCATGCCCGGAGCTGAATATATGGTGTTTTTCAGCTCATTTCTTTCGTTGACAGATATGATTACAGGGTCTTTCACAGTAGTTACGCCCGGCATATTGGCATAAGAGAGAAAAATTTTCGGTATATCCTTCCTGCCGGTCATCTGTGACAGGTTCCAGCACAGGGTGCCGTATGTCCTGAGCAGGTCAATAATGTTTTCACATTCATCTATCCTGTTAAGCACAAATACGGTGCGGTCCTCTCCCGCCATGCCAGGCAGGGTGCTCCTGATTACATTGTATGTCTCCTTGATTGTGCCTGCCTTGTGAGGATCGAACATCAGCACTATCATGTCGGCAAGCCTGGCAAGATCGCCTATAACGCCGAGATAATCATACCCCCGGTCCTTTTCCGTTACGGAGTCAAGCATTCCGGGTGTATCAATGATGGCCATGTCTGCCAGGGCTGAAGAATCTATTTTTTTCATCCTTATGTGGGCAATGAGGCTTTCACCATGATGTTTGAGGGAAGTAAAGGGCATCCTTGGATCATTTACCACTGTGCTTCCAGGCAGCTCTCCGGCGGTTTCGTTCTCTTCCGGAGCCGTAATGATGGTGAAACTGTCATCCGTAGGCGCCTGTCCTGTAAGCTGCACCTCCTGCCCGGCAATTTCATTGATAAAAGTGGATTTGCCTGATGAATAGTTGCCTATTATCAGTACAAGGGGTTTCCATTTGATGGGGGTCATCATGTTGGAAACCTTCAGGTCATATTTTTCAAATATATGACCCATCTTGCGGGGAATAAGTTCCCTAATTTCAGTGGTAAGCTCAATTGCTGCGTTGTTTTCAAGCATGTTTTCTTATACCTGGTGGCAGGTTTGAATTTTCATTAAATTCCACCTGCAACATTTTGGTTTTACGAAGGTTGTATGTCCTGATCTGATACTTTCCAGATAGTTGGTTGGCATCTGCTTTTTTTCCAGGCGCCAATTTAATACATCATGTCAGGGATACAAGGGCAGGATGACAGGCTTTTCAAAAGAACGCCTTCAAAAATATTTTTTTGGCACGTTTTAATGCGCGTGGCGCTGTGATATATGGCCCGACAGGTCTATTTCGCACCTTTAAGGTTTCTGTACCACTCATTAAGAACCTTTTCCACATACTGTATTGTCTCCGGGTATGGAGGTATGCCATTGTAGCGTTGCACAGCGGCAGGACCGGCATTGTAGGCGGCAAGGGCCCTCAGCAGGTCTCCGTTAAAGGTTTCAAGCATTGTGCGCAGATACAGGCTTCCTCCCTTTATGTTTTCCACCGGATCAAAAGGGTCTTTTATGCCGAGTTTTCTTGCCGTTGAAGGCATAAGCTGCATGAGTCCCATGGCCCCCCTGGATGACCTGGCGTTCACCATGCAGTTTGACTCCACTTTTATTACGGCTTTTATGAGTTCAGGGTCAAGATTGTACCTGTTGGCAGTGCTGTTTATGATGGGAAGCAGTTTTTTATGTGATATCTGTTTGGAGAACGCAGGTCGACGATATTTCAAATGGCGTTTTTTTCGTTTTCTGGTTTTGCGGGACATGTGGCCGGTTTCTCTTGCGCTGTAGCGCGGGTCTGATGGCACGTTTGTAAAATGCCATGTTCCCTTTTCATCCTGGTATGAATATATCCCGGATGCCAGACAGTCTGCGGCAAATGCAATAACAATGAGCGTGATCAGACATGACACCGGAAGTATATGTGTGTTTTTGCGAACAGCGGTATCAGCCATGGTGTTCTGGTTTGGTCCTTGTCTATCTGTTTTGCCTGTGAACATGCCGATTATCTCCACTGATTACACAACAGGCAGATTTCGGTTCCTGTGCCCCACCTTGCTAATTGCTAATGTGACAGGTACATTTTTCCAGTCAGCCAGAAATTTTTCAAGGCCTGACTCTGTAAGCGGATGGCGCGCAAGCTGTGCAATCACCTTGTAGGGAATTGTTGCAATATCCGCTCCAAGTTTCGCAGACTCAAGTACATGTATGGGGTTTCTTACACTTGCCACTATAATCTCTGTCTCAAATCCATATTGGTCATATATCTGAATAATTTCAGATATAAGCAACATTCCGTCATGCGATATGTCATCAAGCCTGCCTACAAATGGACTTACATATGTCGCCCCTGCCTTGGCTGCCATAAGGGCCTGAAGAGGTGAGAACACAAGGGTTACATTTGTTTTGATTCCCTTGCCGGTTAATATTTTGACAGCCTTCAGGCCCTCTGTGGTCATGGGGATCTTGATTACCACATTATCCGCTATATCAGCAAGCTTTGCCGCTTCATCAACCATGCCTTCAGCATCCATGCTTACAACTTCTGCGCTTACAGGTCCTGTGACAAGGTCGCATATCTCTTTGATTCGTTCTTCAAATTTGCATCCTTCCTTTGCGATGAGGGAAGGGTTGGTGGTCACTCCGTCAACCATTCCGAGGGCAGTGGCGTTTCTGATCTCTTCCAGGTTTGCTGTATCAATAAAAAACTTCATTGTCTTCCTCCGGTTTTGTGATTTGAAGAGTTTTTTTTCTGTTTCAGGTTTTGGCAACTTTCTTTTCTAACATATCAAAAATATCGGTTCTTACCATAACGAATTGTAAAATTTTTCAGGTCGGGGGGTGCGGATGGTTTTCCCTTTATGGAAAAACTATAACTGCCGATTAAATAAATAGATCAAGATTAAAAAAACAGGATTAAGGATAAATGGAACGTCAGGAATTATTTAATGGAATTGAAATAATGGATGGCATGGCCGACCTTCACGTTGTTGATGATGGCCTTGAGGCGGTTGTCAGGTTGGAGTCAATGAATATTTCAGATGATGTCTTTGCAACTCTTCCAGGTGTATTGAAGGATGTTGGTATTATTTATGGCATATTACCAAGACCGGCTCTTCAGTCTGACGGTTCCTATCTGGTTGCCAGGGGCAGGGTGCCTGTTCCGGGTCAGGATGGCCGTATAGAACTTGAGGTCAACCTTAAAGGGCATGAGGATATCTTTTCCAGTGAATTGCTGGATAGACTCGAAAGGCAGAAAAAGGAGAATGCCACCCATGATTTGAAGGATCTGCGTCTTGTGACCAATGTGAAACAAGGCGATGTGATTGCCCGTAAAATACCACCTACAAGAGGAGTGAACGGTAAGAATATTTTTGGAGAAGAGATGCCTGCTCCAGGTGGAAAATGGGTCGCTTTCAAGCCTGGTTGCGGGGTTGAGATTACGGAACACGATTCTGTCCTTGCGGCTTCCGTTGATGGAAAAGTTGATATGGAAGCAGATGGGACAATTTCCGTTCAGGATGAGTGGGTTCTTGACGGTTCTGTTGACGCATCCACCGGTCATCTGGAGTTCTGGGGGCGCCATCTTGAAATCACAGGTTATATTGCCGGTGGATATCGGGTGAGGGTCGCGGGAGATCTGGAGGTCGGCGGCAACATCGAGGATGAAAGTGATGTAAGAACAGGCGGCAACCTGGTGGTAAATGGGATTGTAAGAGCTGGCGAAACAAGGGTGCGGGTTGGCGGCAACCTTGAGTGCGCGGCAATAGAATATGCCGCGGTACGGGTGAACGGGAATCTGGTATGTAATAACTATATCCTTGATGCAAAGGTTGATGTCCGTGGAGAGGTTATGGTTACTGCTGGAAAGGGACTTGTTGCAGGGGGCAGGTTAAGGTCAGGCAAATCTGTTCAGGCAGGCAAACTTGGAACCCCGGCAAATGTGTTCACTGAAGTCAGGGCAGGTTATGATCCGGTATTAATGGAGCTTGCAGAGAAGCTGCATAACGAAATAGGTGTGCTGTTCAGCAAGAAGAATCAGCTCAGACAGGGCCTTGGACAGGTGGAGTCTGTAGAAAGACAGTGCGGATGCACAGAGAAAACAACCGGCATCAAAAAGGAGATATGTCAGGCCCTTCATGCCATAAAGGCCGATGTTGACGAGAAGAAAAAAGAGCTTGAATCAGTTGAAAAGAAACTTTCCTCACTTGGAACATCAACCATACAAGTCCTTGGCATTACCTATCCCAATGTTATGATCGTAATTGGAAATGCCGAACTCAAGGTTTCTTCAGAGGTTTCCGGGGCGAGGTTCAGTTTCCGCAAGGGACAGGTGG
>CAYXYO010000222.1:0-3764 GCA_964469365.1 uncultured Desulfobacterales bacterium
TTATACGCCGGCAAATTTTTTAATCTTCTCAATAATGCCCTTGAAAAACTCTTTCAGAGGGCCTTCCATTACCATGCCCGCTCCGATAATCATCAATACTATAACGCCAATAACCAGGGCATACTCAACAGTGGAAGCGCCCTTCGTACACTTCATCTTTGCGGCAAAAGAGTTCCTCATTGAAACGTAGCCGTAAAGAGCCTTCTCAGACATGCTGTTACTGAATCCCCTGACTTTTGATACAATGCTGCTTTTCATTTTCTGCTCCTTCCTTTTCTGTTAAAATCAGATTTCATTAAAAAAGAACCTGTTATGGCCAAGGCACTGCCACCCATGATATAAAGCCATTTATCACCTGTATGGCAAGGGCCCTGAAGAGGCCAAACACTCCCATGGTAAATATGCATGCAAGGGCCATGGAAAAGACATATTCCAGGGTCATGGCACCCCTGACGCCGTATTCCCCATAGCCCCGGTACATGTTAAAAAATCCTGTGCGGAAACGGCAACACATCACAAAAAACCTCAGACACCGTCCATGCTGCTGAGTTCCTGGACCTTCATGCCTTTTCTGATACCCCCGCCTGACACGCTTACAATCCGCGCGAAGCTCATTTTGTCCATCACCTGACTCACCTCAATAACAGCAAGACGCTTTCTGGGCCTGCCAAGCACCTCGCCTTCAAAAACAACAGGTTTGCCTTCAGTAAATATCTCCATTCTGACGCCTGGCGTCATGCCGGCAGAACTTCCAAGATTTATTATCACGCTGTCTCCCTCCTTCCTGACCACCTTGGCCCTGAAGGGATAACGGGATTCGGCAACCCTGAGCATTACATCAGCCGTCCAGTCAGACAGCCCGGCAGGATTGGAAAGTTCTCTAACCTTGCGGGTCTCGTTCATGACGATCTCAGAGGTCTCTGTCTGAATGACCCGCAGGCCGATATAATAGGCCCCCCCCCTGACAGGAATAATGTCACTGGCCGCCAGGGTCCTTGCCGCCATGATCCGGCCTATTTCAAGGCGGGTTTTCTCACTCGCCAGTTCTGTTGAACCTATCTGGAGCTCTTCAAGTATCTTGTCCATAACCCGGCGGTCGAGGCTTTTGAACCTTTTTACCTTTGAAATCCCCCTGGATATCTCCAGATAAAGCATCTCAGCGACACCGTCACGTTCAGGGTCATTATCAGCCTGATCCATGGGGAGCAGGGCCACGGTAAGGGGAGGAGAAGTCCAGTCCGCCTTTTTCTTTCCTTTTTTTCTCTTCTGTATGCGATACTGATGAATGAGATCCTTTACGAGCTTCCTGACCCAGGCCTGTTTCTCATAATCCCTGCTGAAGACCATGTCATCTTCATTCTTTTTAAGAATGACCTGGGATATCCTGTCGTCCGGATTTATGGAAACCGCCTTTTTCAGCACCCTTGACGCCTTCTCATATTTCCCCTGGCGATTCAGTTCCACGCCTTTGTTGCTCAGAGGTATAATGTAGTCAGGATAAATGGAAATGGACTTGTCATAGTGGGTAAGGGCCTCATCCTTACGATCAAGTTTGGCATAGGCGCGGCCAAGGTCGTTTGCGGCCTCGGCCTGCTGCCAGGGAAGAGATGCCCTGCCTGTTACAGCCCTTTCATACTCTCTGAGTGCTGCCTCGGCATCCCCCTTCTTAAAAAGCATTTTAGCCTGGATGGTATGCCCGTAAGTATTATCAGGGTCCTTTGCAAGCAATTGATTGGTATAGTTTTTCGCCTTTCTTTCATCACCTTTCCGGTAAGCGGCAGCACTCAGCCCCTCAAGACGCAGGGTTTCATCATTGACCTTGCTGAAAGTGGATTCCGCTCTCCTGTAATCGCCACTGCCCACGGCAGCATATCCCTGTGCTGTCAAAAGCCTGTCCCGTGCGGACTCCGAGACAGCCATCTTCTTTATCTCCGGAGAATCAAGCAACTTTGACGCATAATCTGTCTGCCTGTTGAGAATAAACTTGTCAGAAAGGGCGGCAAGCAGGGATGAAACCGTGCCCGCATCCCCGGTATCCGACTGGACAATCCTGCCACGGGAGTTTATCAGGACGGTTTTGGGGAAAATTGTAAGGGCATCATACTGTTCGCTCACCCTTTCCGTCCTGTCAAGAAGAACAGGGATGGCAACAGATGTCCTGTCAACAAAAGACCTGACCTCATCAGGTGAATTTGTCGTAACAGTATAAATCAGGAGCTGATCATTATATTTTTTTCTCAAGGAGGAAAGGGAGATCAGTCCCTCTCTGCAAGCCTTGCTCTGGATGTCAAAAAAGTACAGGAGCAGCCACTTGTTATCAGGAACATTACCCTTGAAATTGAATCTGACGTTTGATATGTCCTGAAGGGCAAAGGCCGGGGCCTTTGGCATCTCTGACACGGACCATACCGTGGCAACAGAGGCCAAGAGGATTGCCACGACCAGACAACTTATAGATAACATCCTGATTCTGCGCATTTTACCCCCCTTTAACCTGTGCAATTATTTATTAAAAATATTGTCTGAGGCGATCAGTTTGTCAAGTGCCTTCCTTATGGCCCTGTTACTCGCCTCAAGAATATTATCCCCGTAAGCCACTGAAGATGCAAGACCAATCTGCCGCCTGGTTCTGACATCAGTACAGACAATCTGTATCCCCACCCGTTTTTTCGCATCCCGGTGAACCTTGAACCCCCTTATGGTTTCCCTGGAACTTGAGCTGTAATCATAGACAACTCCATAGATCACCTTCCCGGCATGCAGCTTTTCCGCATATCTGACCGCTTCTTCAGACGACATGAGACCAGTGCCCCTGAGCCACCTCTCCTGCAATATTTTCTCAATATTTTCACTTCGGTTTTCAAGGACAAGAAAACAGTTTGTCTCAGTGGCGGCAGCCATAAGCATCTGATAGAGTCCGGCCCCGACAGACTGTTTTACCAGTTCAGGATACCTTTCAGATGCCCTTTTACCAAGGCCAAGGGGAAGCAGGGCCACAGGCAATCCTGCGTTTTCGCCACTGCATTGCCGGATGGATGCGGTTTCTTCAGTGTGCCGAAAGTCTGCATCAGGATCATCCACGGAAACAGATGCGCATCCTGACAGAAATAAAAAAGAAAACGTCACCCATATACACAACCTCTTCATGTTCCTGCACCGCACCCAAGTTCAAGGGCCTTTACAGCCTCCCGCACGGCCTTGTGGGTGGCCCTGCCAACAGACGATTCATCAAAATATATCTTGTCCTTGCGAATCTGAAACAGAAACCCGCTTGTCTTTGTCTTGCCTTCACCACTGCCTTCAGACTTGATTTCAGTGCCATCTGCAAGGCGAATGGTCAACCCGACAACAACAGTAATTGTGGTTTTGCCGCTACTGAAAGGGCCAAGGAAAAAATTGACCCGGCTCTTTGACATCTTCCTGATTACCGCCTCGACCTCCGCGCCATGTTTCGGCACAGGCGGCAACAGGGCGCCCTCCTTCTTCCCTGAAAGCATCCATCCGTTTTTAATGCTGTTATCTATCTTCCCGGTTATCTCAGGATCAGTTTCAAGAGGGACAAGGCATCCTGTGTCCAACAGCTCTTCATTTATAAGGTTTCTTATGCCAATGGCAATGAGCTGATTGCTCCATTTCCTGTCATCTGTTTCGTTTTTTATGGATGTCACAACAAAAGTTACAGGGGCGTTCTCAACCTTGACAGCATCAGACGCGCCGACATCAACAAAAAGAACACCTGCTGAAACAAACATAAAAACAAAAAG
>CAYXYO010000223.1:0-3272 GCA_964469365.1 uncultured Desulfobacterales bacterium
GCTTGCATAAAAGAAAGCCTTTAACATGACTGCAAGACTGAAAGCCAGATACAGCCGGGATAAAAAGCCTGCTGTGCGCAGCAGGCGCGCGAAGTTTCTTGAACGCGCCATGGACTTCCAGGTCCCTGCCCTGCCGCAGCATATACGCACGGTACTCGCCCTGGGTACTGCCGCGGAGATCAATGCCAGGCGGATTGCAGCGGCTATCCACAGGGATTATGGGCTTACGTTACGGTTGTACAGGGTTCTTAACTCGGCTTTTTTTTCACCGGGCCGGAGACAGGTGCTTTCCATGCGTTTTATTGTTGTGCTTCTTGGACAGAGCAACCTTGCCAAAATACTGTCAGGCATCCCGGTGTTGCAGGGCTCACAACCTGAATTGATGCAAGAACATGGGTACGCCCTGATGCTTATGGCCAGGTCGCTTGTTGCCGCGGAAATGGCTTTCTCCCTGTCAGACAATTACAACATGCAGACTGAAAAGATCGTTCCGTGCGCCATTTTGAAAAATTCGGGACGGATAATTACCGCCTTTCTTTCGTCTGAAGCCGGGGAGGTGATGTTTGATGACATCACCATGGAATTAAAAGGAAAGGAGGTTAAAAGGCTTACGGGATGGATGCCTGATGAGCTTGCCATAACCCTGCTTACAAGATGGAATCTGCCTGAGCTGGCCATTAAAAATCTTTATCATCTCAGCGAGATAAAACAGGGGCTCTCAAGGGAAAATTACCGTATTGTGCTGATGGCCCATGCTGTGAACAGCCTTGTAAGCCTTGCCGGTCAAAAGGGAACCGGCAGAAGACAGAACGATATACGTGTGATGATGATAAAGAAGCTGGGCGTGAGCCAGAAGGGTATTGACAAGGCGTTTCAGGAGGCTGTTGCCAATTTCAGGAAAGAAAATCCATTTTTTTCTGAAATTATTGATCAGAACGATCTCCTCAAACATCTTCTTGTGTGAAAGACCGCCTGTTTTTTTATGCCTTGGCAGATATTTCTCAGTGTATTCTTTTAAGAAACCTTCATACTGAAGGCTTTGCCCCCTGTTATCAGCCATAATCATTTATGTAATAACCGTAATGTTTGCATGCCGACTCAAATTCACGTTTCTGATTAACCGGAAGGGCGTTGAAATATTCGGCGGCTTCCTGTTCTGAGGTGTCGCTTCCGCACAGCTTTTCCCTGAATTCCTGCTGTTGAAATGGATCCAGGGAGGTATGGCGCAGTATCCTGTCAAGATCCCTGTTGCAAAGGGTCTGCTTCAGTTTGCTGTTGCGTTCTGAGCCCAGCATGGTAGCGCCCTGTACCCCATTCCGCTCATTAACATCGCCACGGCTTATCATAATGGCTTTTTCCGAACAGCCCGATATGGCAAGCATGACAGACGCAAGAATAATGGAGAGGGCAGAGTCTCTTTTTGTCATAACAATGTTATATCCCCTGTAAGCTGATAGTGTTTTTCTGTTTGAAGTTGGCAATTGCAGGATTCATGTTTCATATTATGATAGCATATAACCTGATAACAGGTAAACGGGATTTTTTTCAGGATAATTGAAAATTGTTATTTGCAGCATGGCGGGCTGCGTATGTGCGGAGCTGCAAACAGCTTGCATCGCGAACATCTGGAGAGTGAAATGGCCTTGAAAGTCAAATCGATAATAATAACAGGATATGGAACAAACTGTGAGATGGAAATGGCCCACGCGTGCAGGCTTGCGGGGTCTGATGTGGCGGATATAGTGCATATCAGCGACATACTGTCAGGGGAGAAAAGGATAACGGACTACCATTTTCTGAACCTGCCGGGCGGTTTTCTCGATGGAGACAACCTTGGGGCGGCCCAGGCGGGGGCCCACCGTTTCAAACATGCTGTTGTTGCCGGAAGCGGTCAGCGTATTATGGACCAGCTCCTTGAATTTGTAAGGGAAGGCGGCCTTATCCTTGGTATATGCAACGGTTTTCAGCTCATGGTCAAGACCGGCCTGCTGCCCGCCTTTGAGAACAACCATGAAGATAGAAAGGTGAGTCTCACATATAACGATTCAGGCAGGTTTGAAGACAGGTGGGTAACATGCCTTGCTGAACAGGAGAGTCCATGTGTCTTTACCAGGGGAATTGAGACCATGGATCTCCCGGTAAGGCATGGGGAGGGCAAGTTTGTGACCATAGACAGGGATACGCGGGAAAGGCTTTACAGTAACAGGCAGGTGGTGCTGAAGTACATTGACCCTGACACCGGCGCGCCAACCATGGAGTACCCCCTCAACCCCAACGGCTCTGAAGATGCCATTGCCGGCATATGCGACCCTACCGGCAGGCTCATGGGGCTGATGCCACATCCCGAGGCGTTCTGCCATTGCACCAATCATCCCGCATGGCCCAGGAGAAAGATGCCTGAAGAGGGGGGTGGGCTGAAATTTTTCATAAATGCCGTGGAATATATAAGGAAAAATATCTGAGCGCCTGCTGATGTCTGATAACTCGCGGGAGGCGGCGGCCATGACGGGGACAAACCGTTTTGTAATGCTTCTTGTATATCTCAGGCGTTTTATACTTGAAACAGCCATAATGTTCGGGACGCTTACCCTGACAATATGGTTTTACGCTCCGGATATCCTGTCTGCCTTGCAGATTCATCTGCATCAGAAACTGACCTTTTTTGGCGTGATGGAACCTGTGATCGCCCTGCTGAAACTCTCCAGCGCCACGGCCCTTGCCCTGATGGCTCCATGGGTGGCCTGGCGCGTTTCCGGGGCGCTGTCCGCAGTGTTTGGAATGGGCAGGAAATTTGCCTTGATTTTTGCCCTTTCAGGCCTGCTGCTTTTTTACGCGGGAGCCTCCTTCTGTTTTTTCATCACCCTTCCCTTTGGAATAAATTTTCTTCTCGGTTATCAGTCAGACATATTGCGTCCGGTTATTTCCATTGAAAAATTTGTGGATTTTGCCGGTCTTTTTCTCCTGGGATTCGGCGTGATCTTTGAGCTTCCGTTGATTATGACCCTGCTGTCAAGGTTGCGAATAGTGCAGTACAGGACCTTCACGCGGCACAGGCGTTATGCTGTTCTGATAATCGCCATTATGGCCGCCGCCCTTACTCCAACGCCTGATGTCTTTAACATGGCGCTTATGGGCATTCCCCTTTACCTGCTGTTTGAGGCTGGAATTATATTCGCGAGACTTGCGTCTCCGGGCGAGTAGACAGGGCGTGTCTTCAGAATGAAGGAAATGCCATGGTTTCTTCTACTGAAGCGGCATTGGACAGGAGCATC
>CAYXYO010000224.1:0-8010 GCA_964469365.1 uncultured Desulfobacterales bacterium
CTACAAGTTTTCTTCCTTCATTATCTGTCATGTCAGACTCAAGCAAAAACTCAGCGTCCCCTGATATGGAGGCAAGGGGATTTCTTATTTCATGGGCAAGCCCTGCCGCCATCTCTCCCAAAGCTGCGAGCCTGTCCATGCGCCTCAACTTCTCATCCCGCACCTTATTTTCTGTAATATCCTGAAAAATAAGCCCAAAACCGATAGCCTCCGACCTGTTATCATATATCGGGAATCCGGCGATACCGATATATGCAACCATACCGCTATCGGTCTCCATTTTAAATTCCTGCCGTTCTGTATAACCAACGAGTATCCTGGAAACCATCTCACCATGAACGCCCCATACATCAAGTATATGCTTTCCGGCAAGAGGACCTGACTCCATATTTATTATCTTTCCCGCCGCCCTGTTGGCAAAAACCACATACCCTTCCCTGTCCAGGATCAGAAGACCGGAATTCATACTCTGGGCAAGATGTTCCTGCAGACGTCTTGCCAGTACAAGGTCAGCGGCAGTGCGGTCCAGTTCTTCCTCTGTCTTCTTTAGTCGCGCTGCTATATAGATCCCGATGGCAGAAACAAGGTTAAATGCGGCAAGGTTCATTCCAAAGGGATAGAGAAGTTTCGCAAGATCACCTCCACGCCGCAAGGAGAGATAGAAAACAAAAAAATAGATGGCTGTATTGGCTACGGCAGAGAGCATACCTACCCCTCTCCCGCCGAGAAGGGCCGCGGTGAGTATGGCAATGGCAAAGAAAAAGGTAAAGGGGCTTGAAACACCGCCTGTAAAATAGACAGTAGCGCCTGCCAGCACAACATCACAAGCTGTCTGCAAATAGAGCAGACCAGGCTGCAAACCCCGTTTCCTGTGCCACAGGAGATAAATGGAAGTAAGAAAAAAAGCAGCGCCGAGAAGCAGGGGCAGACGCTGGCAATTTGTGCATATCTCAACAGCAGGAATCGGCAAACATATCAGGAATAAAAGAAGAAATATAAACAACAACAGCCTGCAGGCTGTTATAATGTGAAAAAGTCTTCTTTTGCTTATCTTTCCTGGAACCATGTCAAAGTCCGAACTTTGAAAGCCTGTACCGGAACGATCGGAAGTTTATCTTCAGGAGCCTGGCCGCCTCTGTCTTGTTGCCTCCACTCTTTTCAAGGGCGCCGAGAAGCAGATTTTTTTCGATCTTGCCCAGATACTCATCAAGGTCAATACCCTCATCGGGGATCTCATGAGAAAGGGCATGGGGCTCCACCGACACCGGCTGTTTCTCCCCGTTACCTGCCTTGTGTCTGGCCAGTGAAAGGCTTTCCGGCAAAAGCAGGGTGGATGTGGAAAGGGCAATGCTCCGTTCAATTATATTTTCAAGCTCACGAACATTGCCTGGAAAGGGATAGTGTTGAAGGGCCTCTATGGCGTAATTGGACACCCCCTGTAACGAGGTCTCATCATAGGAATACTTTTCCATGAAATACTGAACCAGCAAAGGTATGTCCTCCGGACGTTCACGCAGTGGAGGTATCTTGATCTGTATGACATTAAGACGGTAAAACAGGTCTTCACGGAAATTTTTATTTATAACTTCCTGTTCAAGATCACGGTTTGTCGCAGCAAGTATCCTTGTATCGACATGCACAGGTTTGGTGGCCCCAACGGGGATGAATGATTTCTGCTGGGTAACCCTGAGGAGCTTTGCCTGCAAAAGCATGGGCAGTTCACCGATTTCATCAAGGAATATGGTGCCCTTGTCAGCCATGGCAAAAAGTCCTTTCTTTTCATGGGCAGCACCTGTAAAGGCCCCTTTTACATGACCGAACAGTTCACTTTCCAGGAGATTTTCCGGTATCCCGCCGCAGTTTACCACTATAAAGGGTTTGTCCCTGCGGCATCCTGTGTTGTGAATGGCCTTTGCCACCAGTTCCTTGCCCGTACCGCTTTCGCCTGTAATCAGCACGCTTGAAGGACTTGAGGCTATGCGGGGTATTGTCTGGAATATGTTGAGCATCGCGGGACTGCGTGACACCATTTCATCAAGACGATATATCTTTTCCTCGGCTTCAACCTCAGTGGTCTCCGCATGTTCAGACTTGAGGGCCGCCTCTATTACTTTCCGCAATTCCTCTATCCTGAAGGGTTTTGTGAGATAATCCCACGCGCCCTCCTTCATGGCTTCAACCGCGGTATCAAGGGAGGCAAAGGCGGTCATCATTATTACAGGGATGTCAGGCCATTCCTTTTTTATGGCGATGAGCAGATCCAGGCCGTCCATGTCCGGCATTCTCACATCGGTTATTACGATATCCGGTCTTTCCGATGAAATCAGTTCAAGGGCGACATCTCCTTTTGGGGCGGAAATGACCCGATATCCCTCCCTGGCAAGGAAAATCTCCAGAAATTCCCTCAGGCTTTTATCATCATCCACCACCAATATATATGGTTGAGGACGGCTTTTGTCAGGTGAAATATTTTTCATGTTCATTTAAAATTAAGGCTGCAGGGAACCTTGAAAAAACAGAATTTCTGGTTCAGGGCCACAAGTAATGAAATAAAAAACTGCAAACGAGATAATATCACTTTTGTTGCGGCACAAACAGGTAATTGAGCAAAAAAAACAATTTCATAAAATTCCCTGTAATCAGCCTGCGCAGGATATTAAAATCAAGGCATGCCTTGCATGATCTGTTATTTATCATAAAGATGATATGAATGCCATACCATGACCCGCCTGCCGTGGCAGGTTCCACAAAAACACCTTGGCGTAATAACAGGGGAAAAAATGATATCTCTGAATTTCAATGGCAGCAGGCCATACACACTTGGCGTTGAACTGGAGTTGCAACTCCTTGACAAAAAAAATCTCAACCTTGCATCCAGGGCTGAGAAAATCCTGAAGGCATCACTAAAGGGCAACCGCATCACACAGGAATTCATGCAATGCACCATTGAGTTGCAGACCGGCGTATGTGACTCTGTATCTTCCATAGAAAGGGAGCTGAAAGAGACCTTTGTCCTGGCAGAGGATATTTCAGAACCTGAAGGAGTGCTTTTATACGCGGGAGGGCTCCACCCCTTTGCCAGGCCTGCAGAACAGCGGATAAGCAAAAATCCCAGATACAGACACATCATGGATGAACTTCAGCTTGCCGGAGAAGAGTTCATCGCCCACGGTATGCATGTTCACACAGGAGTGAAGGATGGAGATACCGCCATAAGGGTATGCGACATCATGCAGACATATCTGCCCCTACTCCTGGCTCTCAGCGCATCTTCACCTTATTTCAAAGGCAGGGACACGGGATTCGCGTCATACAGGACAAAGCTGTTTGAGGCCCTGCCACTGGCAGGCATATCAACCTTTTCAGGAAACTGGCAGGGATATCTTGATGAAGTCAACCTCCTCGAAAAGAGAAAAATAATAAAAAGCATCAGGGACCTGTGGTGGGACATTCGTCCCAGCCCGGGGTTTGGCACTGTTGAAGTGCGGGTATGTGACATGCCATCAAGATTTTCCCACACCCTCTGTCTCACAGGTATTATACAGGCAATGGTTGCCTTTATTGCGGAAAGTGATATAAACTCAATGCCTCCCAACCTTAACCTGCTCAGGGCCAACAAGTGGCAGGCGGCGCGCCATGGACTTAGAGGACGGTTCTGCGACATCTACGGGTTGATGCAAAAACCTGAACAGAGCCTTGCCAGTTCTGTCACGGACATGCTCGAACATATCTCACCCTTTGCCAAACGGTTGGGGGCGACACCATATATTGATACTGCAAGCCGTATCATATCAGACGGAAACGGAACGGATATCCAGCGCAGGCTGGCAAGCAAGGGAAAAAGTCTCCGTGAAATAATATCAACAACAGGGAAAGATTACTGGCTGCCATGAAAAAAGAGAGAAAATCAATCGTTGCCACAGGACATGAGGCTGTGTCATGGGCCGCCGAGGTTATCCTGAGGGAAGGTGGGAACGCCTTTGACGCAGCGGTTTCCGGTGGCTTCGCCGGCGCCATTGCCGAGCAGACCCTGACAAGTCTTGGCGGAGGCGGTTTTCTCCTTGCAAGAGAAAAAAACGGAAAGGCGACATTCTTTGATTTCTTTGTGGACACGCCCGGCCTGGGACTGAAACGCCGCGCTGACAATATCCATTTTTTTCCTGTAACCATTGAATTCGGGGGCTCAAAACAGGATTTTAACATAGGAGCAGGTTCAGTGGCAGTTCCAGGCACATTGAAGGGCCTGCTCCACGTACATGAAAGACTGGGCCGACTGCCATTGAATGTAGTCCTTGAACCGGCCATACAACTGGCGCGTGGACATGAACTCAATGAGTTCCAGGCCACCTTTCTGGCCATGCTGCGTCCCATAATGACCATGAGTGAAAGGGGACGCAGACTTTACGCTCCGGAAGGGCGCTATCTTGCCAGGGGAGACACCCTGAAAATGCCGGAACTGGCTGATTTCCTTGCGTCCCTTCCTGAAGAGAGGGACAAAAACTTTTACCAGGGAGATATAGCGGAAAAGACGGCCCGCGAGATTCAGGAGCAGGGCGGTCTTCTCACCCTTGACGACCTCTCTGCATACAGGGTTATTGAAAGGAAACCCCTTGACGCGCATTACAGGGGATACACCCTTCTCACCTCACCGCCCCCTTCATTCGGAGGGCCTCTCATTGCCCTTTCCCTTGACATCCTTGACAAGATGCCGCCCCCGGAAAAGTGGGGCAGCCCTGAACATCTGCTCCGCATTCTTAAACTCATGCAGGAGATAGACTCCATGAGGGCATCAGGCATACTGGACGGCGAACAGATACAGGCCTTTAAAGACGGCATGGGTGCTGACAACATGGCTGACAAAATACGCATGTTCAGCAGGGGAACAACACACATAAGCATATCGGACAGCATGGGCAATATCGCATCCATGACATGCTCAAACGGGGAAGGTTCCGGATGCTTTGTCCCTGGCACAGGCATCATGCTGAACAACATGATGGGGGAAGACGATCTGCATCCTGACGGATTTCACGCATCTCCTCCGGGGATGCGGGTAGGCTCCATGATGTCTCCGTCCGCGCTTCTTTTTGAAGATGAAGTCAGACTCGTACTTGGCAGCGGCGGCTCAAAGAGAATAAGGAGCGCAATGACCCAGGTAATAACCCACTTTGTCGATTTCAACGAGGCACTGCAAAAAATAATAGACTCGCCCCGCATCCACTGGGACGGTTCGGTCCTGCAGGTTGAGCCAGGCTTTGGGGAAACTGCCCTGGCAGCCCTGCGAGAAAAGGCGCCGGTAAATCTGTGGGAAGAAATAAACGTATATTTCGGCGGGGTACACTCAGTAATACCCGGAATTACCGGAGCGGGAGACCCGAGACGGGGCGGCTCCACGGTTGAGACACTCTGACAACCAACAGGCGCAAAAGCGTATTAAAGGGCTGTTTTTTCACCTTGCCCACTTGTTAATTAACTGTTTTTTAATTAAAGAACAGATTAACCCTGCTGGTGCTGCCGGCAGGATACCACACATGCAGCACACAATAACAACCGGGGAGTAACCGCGCCCTTAACCCGGGGCGCAAAACCAGAATTTACTGTTTGTTCACGGGAGGAAAATCATGAAACAGTTCAGATTTTTTTTGACATCGGCCACTTTACTGCTGTTTGCCGTATCAGCAACCATGTCCCATGGCGCAGGCTTTCAGCTTTTCAATGAACTTTCAGCAAAAAGCATGGCAACCGGCGCAGCCATGTCGGCAAGGGACGATGTGGCGGAATGCGCATGGTTCAATCCGGCCGGCTCATCAATGATGAACCGCGCTTCTGTAACAAGCGGCATGGCTGTTGTCTTTCCATCCATGGAACTTGACACAGGCAACGATGATCCGGACATGAAAAACATGGCCTATGCCGTACCCTATCTCTATGCATCCATGCCTTTTATGGAGCAATTCGGAGCGTCCATTTCCATCAATTCCCCCTATGGCCTTACGACCGAATGGGATAATGACTGGGTTGGCAAATACTATGCCCAGTACACCAGGGTATCTTCCATTTATATAACGCCATCCTTTTCATGGCGTCCTGTAAAATGGCTCTCCCTTGGCGCCGGAGCGCAACTGGTTTACGCAGACGCTGAAATGCGAAAATACATACCGGTCACCAAACTCGGGACCGAGGTTTACACAAAGATAAAAGGCGACGACTGGGGGCAGGGTTACATACTCTCTGCCATGCTCAAACCAACTGACAAGTGGACTTTCGGCATAACATTCAGATCACAGGTGGACCTTGACCTGGATGGCGACGCGAGATACGAATATCCGCAGATGCCGGAACCGTACAACACAATGCTCCGTTCCGTATTTCTGAAATCCGACCTGGCGCTTCCGCTTTCCCTGCCGGAAACCCTTTCCATTGCCATGAGCACCACGGCCCTGGATAACTGGAGATTCTCAGCGGAATTTCTCTGGACTGGCTGGTCGTCATACAGCAACCTTAATTTCAAATATGACAATATGCCGGGACAGGGGGCCACGGAAGGTTCTGTAAAATATGAAAAGGACTGGAATGATGTGTGGTCCATTCATCTTGGAGCTGAATACGCCCTGACAGACTCGGTAACACTGAGGGGCTCCTATGTCTGGGATGACTCCCCCATTGAGGATGACTACCGGGATCCGTCTCTTCCCACAAACGACAGGCACATATTCAGCCTTGGCGCAGGATGGAAATGGGGACACATGGAATTTGACGGCGCTTACAGTTGTCTCTTTGTTGAAGACAGCAAACCGGGCAAAAAGGCCACGCCAACCCTGCACGGCACATATGAAGGCACGGCCCACATAGTCAACTTCTCTTTTACCTGGAACTTCTGATGTCCAGATTCATAGAATTCGACACCCTTACCCTGCCGGAAATGGTCCGGCAGGCAGCCTCCTACTATCCGGAGAAGGTGTGTCTTGCCGCAAGAGACTGTCCTGGAGGAAGGGAGGAGACCTTTGAGGAGTGCTACCATGACATTATACGTCTGGCGTCAGGCCTTATGGCCAAGGGCTTCAAACCGGGAGACAAGTGTGCCATCCTTGGCGGCAACTCTCCTGAATGGGCCAAGGCATATCTTGCCGTAAGTTTCGCTGGCGGAATAAATGTCCCTCTGGATTCCCTGTTAAGTGTCAATGAGAGGCACCACCTTCTTGCGAGTTCAAAGGTGAAAGCCGCCTTTGTGGCCCCGAAATTCCTTGACAATTTTCTTGATACTCCACGCGGCTTCCCAAGTCCTGAAACAGTGATCTCCCTTGCCCGTGAGACAAGGGAAAACGAACTGCCTGATGAAGTAATTCCCATGGAAGAAATAAGGAAAAGCGGTGATGCTTACAGAGACGGCTTTCCGTCAGTGGCGCCTGACGATATAGCTTCCCTTATTTTTACCTCGGGAACCACGGGAAGCCCGAAGGGGGTGATGCTGAGCCATGAGAACCTGGTCTCTGACGTAATCGGATGCGCCAGGGCCATGGAAACAGTGTACGAACCTGGCCGCGAAAGTTTTCTTTCAGTGCTTCCCATGCATCACACCTTTGAATGCACGGCAGGCTTTCTCCTTCCTGTCTACACAGGCTGCCGCATAACCTATGCGAGAAGTCTCAAGTCCAGGGAGATCATGGAAGACCTCAAGGCGTGCAAGGCAACCGTCATGCTGGGCGTACCCCTCCTTTTCCAGAAAATGTTAGAGGGGATCTTCAGGGCCGCTGACAAAAAACCGCCGCTTCAGCGTACCATGTTCAAGCTCCTGTTGAAAACAGTAATGACTGGTGAAAGAATGGGACATCCCAATCTGGGCTACCCGCTGTTCAGTGAACTGAGAAGAAAGGCAGGCCTTGACAATCTCAAATTTTTCATCACCGGAGGCGCTCCCCTGGCGCCATACATACCCAGGCGCTTCCGGCGTCTTGGAATAACCATGCTTCAGGGTTACGGTCTTACAGAGGCAAGCCCGGTTCTGACCAT
>CAYXYO010000225.1:0-11363 GCA_964469365.1 uncultured Desulfobacterales bacterium
ATAATGGCCAGGGCAACAATTAAAAACAGATGTCTCCATACAAAAAGATGGAGATGGTCATGAATCGGTGTCGCATCTGCCGTGATGTGGAGAGCTATTGTATTATTGCCGGAACCGGTTACAGTTTCGGATAGATTAATGATATGTTCAGGCAGTGTTCCCCTTTTATTTTCCGCGACAGTACGGTTGTTGACAACCACCTTGATTGCGGCTATCTGACTGCTTTTTGCATTGACTATCTGATTTATGAAATCTTGAATGTAACGGTTGTTGTTTGATGCTGTGGGGCTGTTTGCAAGATTTGCCTTGATGGTATTTAGGATAAGCACCCTTTTGCATGCAAGCCGGTTCAGGTATTCTTCCTTGAAGTACTGGTGGTGCTGTAAAGTAAGGAATATCTCAAGAGAAGACATTATGCCTACAACGGCAACGAGCAAAAAAAATGCCCTTCGCTTCTGTACATAATCTGTAAGGTTCATTAATATGGCTCCGATGCTATGTCCTTGTTGCGATTTTGAGAGACAAGTTTGAGAGACATTTTTTCTTTGTTGTAAAAAAAATACCACCTAAAAAAATTTAAGGTATAATTACATGCAAAAAGATATTTTTATAAAAGATATCACACGCGATGAAACTGTAAAAGGGGTTTTTTGCGTAAGTGATAAAAAAGAGTTGTTGACCAGGCATAAAAAACCTTATCTCGCCCTGCGTCTTTCAGACAGTACCGGAGAGATTGACGCAAAGGTGTGGGATAATGTGTCCAGGCTCGGTGAAGGATTTGAACAGGGTGATTTTGTGGGGATTACAGCCCGCAGCACTGAATATATGGGCAAGTTGCAGCTCACTGTTTCCGCTATTGAGAGGGTGGACGCGGACTCTGTTGATCCTGCGCTGTTCATGCCTGCGTCTGAAAATCCTCTTGATAATATGCTCACAGAATTTGATTCGTTTGTCTCATCCGTGAGGTCGCCTGTTGTTAAAAAAATTTTACAGACGCTGTTTGCCGAAAAGGATTTTTTCAAATCTTTTACTGATGCCCCTGCGGCAAAGGGGTTTCACCACGCATGGATACACGGCCTTCTTGAGCATACCCTTTCCGTGGCGCGTCTTGCCGACGCGGTCTGCGGATTTTATCCTGCCATTGACCGGGATCTGCTTGTTGCCGGGGCCCTGTGTCATGACATGGGCAAGGCAGACGAGCTTTCCTTTTCTTCTCCGCCCATTGAATACTCTGACATGGGCAGGCTTCTCGGACATATCATGCTCGGCGTGTCGCGCCTTGAGCATGCTGCCGAAAGGGCAGGCATAGGGCCGGAACAGCCGGAACTGCTCGCCCTCAAACATATAATCCTCAGTCATCACGGGGAACTGGAATTCGGTTCTCCGGTGCTTCCCATGACCCAGGAGGCGCTCATGCTTCACATGCTGGACAACCTGGACGCCAAGATGAACTATATTGACAGGCTTCGGGGCGGTATTGCTGAAGGCGGAGGCAGGTGGACAGAGTTCCAGCGCCTTTTCAGCCGCTATTTTTATCTGCCGCCAAGGGAGCCTGCTCCTTTCAAAGGTCGGGAGGAGACATGAACCGGGGCATGTCTGACCCTGGAGATGAAAGCATGCCGCCTGACATACCTGTCCATTCCATAAGCCTGGGCTGCCCGAAGAATCGTATCGATACCGAACACGCCCTTGCGTCCATTGCTGGCGCGGCAGGCGGTGGAATGAGGATTGTCGAAAATCAGGAGTCGGCCAGGGTGATACTGATAAACACCTGTGGCTTCATACAGGCTTCCGTGGAGGAATCCATTGAGGCAATACTGGATGCGGCGGCAGGGAAGCGGGATGGCCAGCTCCTTGTTGTGACAGGGTGCCTTGTCGAGAGGTATGGCAGTGAGCTTGCCAAGGAGTTGCCTGAGGCAGATATCCTTGTCGGTGTTGCCGGATACGGGGATATTGGCAGGCGTATCCTGCGGGCCATCGAACCTGAAGCGCAAATCGCCGGAACAGAAGGACATGGCCGTATAATCACCACCCCTCCGTGGCGGACATACGTGAAAATATCAGAGGGGTGTTCAAACAGGTGCGCCTATTGCCTCATACCATCCATAAGGGGCAGGCAGGTCTGTCGTCCCCCCGGGGAAATAGTGGCCGAGATAAACATGCTGGTTGAGACAGGCGTAAGGGAGGTCACCCTGGTTGCCCAGGACCTGACAGCCTATGCCTTTCAGGGCGCGCGCCTGCCTGACCTCCTGGCCGCGATAGTGGCTGAAACCGATCTGCCCTGGCTTCGCATGTTGTATCTCTATCCTTCCCGTATTGACATGGAACTGGTTGAGACTGTCGCGGAGCACGGCAGGATATGCCCCTATTTTGACATGCCTCTGCAACACGCTTCCGACAAGGTGCTTGAGGCCATGAACAGGGGATATTCCCGGGGAGCCATCTCGGAGGTTGTGCATATGATACGCTCAAACATACCTGACGCATTTTTAAGGACCACTGTCATTACAGGTTTTCCCGGAGAGGGGGCAGGCGACTTTGAGAAGCTCATGGATTTTGTGCGGGAACACCGTTTTGACCACCTTGGCTGCTTCCCCTATTCCGATGAGGAGGGGACAACGGCCTTCGGGCTGCCTGACAAGGTGGACAAAAGGCTCGCCGAAGAAAGGCATGACAGGATCATGGAGGCGCAGCAGGTTATAAGCGCTGAAAAACTGGAGGCAATAAGGGGCGGAAGGTTTGATGTGCTTGTTGAAGGGGTTAGCAGGGAAACCGACCTTCTCCTTGAGGGCAGAACCATGTTTCAGGCCCCCGGGATAGATGGCGTGACATATATCAGTGATGGTGAGGCAAGGCCTGGCGACATTGTTGAAGTGGAGATCGACGAGACCCATATTTATGATATCGCGGGGAGGATGGTGTGACCCGGGCCAGCGAATGGACTGAACTGCATGTGAAGGTCGCATCGGATGTGGCTGGGCTTGTGTCCGCCTTTCTCATAGAGGAATCCGGCAGAGGCACTGTCCTTGAGGATCTGCCCCCTGACGGTTCAGGCAGGGAAATGGTCAGGATTATTGCCTACCTTGACAGAACTCATGGTGTTGACAATTATGTTGACCGTCTTTTGGCGCGGTTACGTGACGCGCTTCCCGCGGAGTACGCCTCGTCGCTGGATATCTCCTCAACAACATTGGATGGCGAAGACTGGCGGGAAAGCTGGAAGGCATATTTCCGGCCTTTGAGGGCCGGACGGCATATTGTCATAAAGCCTTCCTGGGAGACCTTTGAGGCAATGCCCGGAGATGTTGTCGTGGAGATAGACCCAGGGCAGGCATTTGGCGTGGGAACCCATGCGTCCACTGCCTTGATGCTGGAGTGCATGGAAGAGTTGATGGGCAGCATGGATGAGCCTCCCGCGACACTTATTGATATAGGCACCGGAACAGGCATCCTTGCGATCACCGCTGCGAAACTGGGCGCAGGGGCAGTGGTGGGCGTGGATATTGACCCCGAGGCTGAAAGGGCGGCAATGAAAAATGTGGTTCTTAATCGTGTGCGGCAATCTGTTTCCATAACATCCAGGCCACTTGAAGAAACAGAGGGGCCCTTTGAGATGATCCTTGCCAACATTGACCGGGACACCCTCTGCCTTCTTGCGGGCGATATAAGAGGCATCTCCGGGCCTGGCTCCCTGCTGATTGTTTCAGGCATCCTTGATTCCCAGGCCCATGCTGTAATTTCATGTTATGAAAGGCATGGTTTTGTGAAAATCAGGGAGAAACAGCATGAATCTGAAGGTGAGTGGGTCTGTCTGGTTTTCCGTTTGCAATGATAATTAAAAGGCATTCAAACAGGTAAAAGGTGTCCAGCAGGCCGGGAAATATCTTGAACAGACTTGCTTCACAGGGGTTGCCGGTTTTTTTTGCCTCAAGGGGTACGCTCTCCCCTAAACCGGATGTTATACAGCTTTCCGGGGAAGAGGCCAGGCATGTGGCGTGTTCCAGGAGATTGCGTCCAGGCTGCCGCATCATACTTAATGACGGCATGGGCCTGTGTGTCAGGGCGGTTGTGGTTGCCTGTGCCAGAAAAGGGGTGGAGGTCAAGGCGGAAGAATACTTTTCCACTGAAAATGATCTGTTGCCCATTGAGATTGCCTGCCCTGTGATAAAGGGTGAAAGGATGGATTGGGCTGTCGCCAAGGCCGCTGAACTGGGAGTTGCCATTATTCATCCTGTCTATACGGAATATTGTGTGGTAAAACAGGATGAAGGCAAGGATGCAAGGCGGCTTGCGAGGTGGCGGATTCTTTGCAGGGAAGCCCTTAAACAGTCCAGGGGTAATTTTATGACAGCCGTTTCCGAACCGGGAAGGCTTGAGGATTTTGTCAGCAGTCGCGGCGATGATGGCGCGGCCATTGTGATGTGGGAAGGTGAAGGTTCAGTGGACATGCGTGCCGCCTGGCGAGAACAGGATAACAGGCTGCCCCTTGTCCTTTTCGTGGGGCCTGAAGGCGGTTTTTCCAAAAAGGAAATTGAAATGTTCAGGCAGAGGGGTTACAGTACGGCCTCGTGCGGCGCCAGAATCCTCCGCAGTGAAACAGCCGTAATCTCCGCGGTTTCCCTTTTCTCTCAACTTGTTTAGATGAAGGCATATTCCATGGTCAAGGATACAGCACATCACGCCCTGATACTTGCCGGAGGCCTTGGCACAAGGCTGTGGCCCCTGAGCAGACAACTTGAGCCCAAGCAGTTCCTCTCCATCAACTCCGGAGACTCATTGCTGGAGCAGACCGTCAGGCGTATCGCTCCCCTTTTCCCTGAAGAGAGAAGATGGATAATTATAAAACCGTGCCAGATGGAGCGTCTGAAGACAATGAACTGTTTTCGCCGTGACAGGATAATAGTTGAGCCTGAACCCAGGGGCACGGCAGCGGCCATCTGTCTTGGGGTTGCCCATGTCTCTGCTGTCTGTCCCGGCGGGCTGCTCACGGTAATGCCGTCGGATCACCTGATTGATGATGACACGGGATTCAGGGAGACAGTGGGCGGAGGCGCCTTGTGGGCAGGAGAGCGTGGCATGATGGTGCTTTACGGAATCATGCCTTCACGGGCAGAGACCGCCTATGGATACATGGAAAGGGGCGAGCTCCTTGGCGAGACCTCAGGACGGACCTTCTACTCCATCAGAAAATTCCATGAGAAACCGGACAGCGAAAGGGCGGCATTCTATCTTGAGGCCGGTTCCTTTGTGTGGAACAGCGGCATATTTACATTTCCCCTGGATATGTTCATGGAACTGTTAAAGGCATGCCAAAGCAAATTGAGCGCTGGCGCAAGCGCCCTTGCCAATGCTGTGAAAAGGGGGGACGGGGAACAGGCTGTCTATGCCGGTTTTGACGACAGCTCGATTGACAAGGCCCTTATAGAAAAAATTCCGGGCTCATGGCCTGGCATTGCCGTTACATTATGTGATTTTGATTGGCACGACATGGGCATATGGGAAACATACTTCTCCACATCCTCCAGGGATGTCCACGGCAATGTGATAACAGACAACAGTATAGGGATAGATTGCAGGGACAGCATGTTGCTGTCTGATGACGGGAATACTGTGATTGGCGCCATAGGTCTTGAAAACATGGTGGTTGTGGCCAGGGAAAATGCCGTGCTTGTATGTCCCAGGGATCGTCTGGGAGATGTGGGCCGGATTGTGGAAGAGCTCAGGGCCCGGGGAATGAAGGATTATATCTGATGTTTAACGGTTTTGATGCGGCAACTGCCTTTCCGAAGCTGGATTTCAGGAAACATGACGATTTCCGCAGGAAGATTGAGGAGATAAGGCGGTTTTTTGAAGAACATGACAGCGAGCTTGGAGAGGTTCGGGCGAGGGCGGCTGTTTTTATGGAGAGTTTCAGGAAGATGGACCCCTTTATACAGGAGTACACGGCCAGGACCTGTCCATATTGCGGTTCGGTATGTTGCGCCAACAAGCACGGCATGCCGGATTTTGGCGATGCCGTGGCCATTACGGCCATGGGATTCGAGCTTCCGGACTACAGGCTTGATGTTGATATCAATGGCATGTGCCAGTTTATGGGAGAGAGAGGTTGCATACTTCCCAGGGCGCAAAGGCCCTACAGGTGCACATGGTACTATTGTGATCCCCTGCTTAAACAGATCGAGATAGGCCCTGCCAGACACTACAGGCAGTTCATAGCAGATGTCCAGGAGATGGGGGCCGCACGGGGAGGGGTGCTTTCCGCATTTTATGAAGTCTGGAAGGCGTACAGATGACGTTATTTCCTGTTCCGATATCCCATACCGAACATTTTACGGTCTTTCTGCCTGGTGGACCGCATACCCTTTGTCCATTTTGACAGGATCTGATTTTGAATCTGACGGTATGAGAATTTTGATGTGGCGAATAATTCTATGTAGTTAAAATTTTTGTTTGTAAACAAGGCCAGAGGAGGAGGCAAATGGGCATACTGCATTCATGCAAACCGCGTGAGGACATAATTACAGGCGTATTCAATCCTGAAATATTTACAGCATCTCTGAGTGAAGTGCTGGAGTATTACAGGAACGGAACCTCCAGGATTCATTCCATATATACAGATGCGCTCCAGTTTTTTCAGGAGGCTACATATCCCACCCAGGGTATGAAGGCAGTGATTTCCGAGGTCTTTGCCCGTCTCCGGGGCGACAGTTCCGTACCTGCCATTCATCGTCTTGAAACTGCTTTTGGCGGCGGCAAGACCCACACCCTCATTGCCTGCACGCATATAGCATGCATGGGAAAAGAACTTGAAGCTGTGACAGGTGAGCTTGTTGATTCATCGCTTTTGCCTGAACCTGGTGAGGTTGTCGTGGTCGGTATTGCAGGAGATGCCATCCCTGTTCACAAACCCATGGGCAAACGTCTGGTTCCCTATACGCTTTGGGGAGAGATTGCCTTCCAGGTGGGCGGTGAACCACTTTACAATGAGGTGAAAGAGGCTGTCGCATCCTATGCAGCGCCTGGAGATATCTACTTTGACACAGTGCTCAGGGGTCGCAAGGTACTCATCATGCTTGATGAGCTTGCCCAGTACGGCGCCCGTCTTGCCTGTGCGCATCCTGATGGGGCAGAACAGCTTGCCGCATTTCTCATGACGCTTCACGGTTATGCACGCAGAAATCCGGGTATTGCCATTGTGCTCACGCTTGCGAGCGCTGCTGATGCCTTTGCCAAACAGACTGAACGCCTGGCAAGCGTATTGTCAGAGGTTACCGGAAAGGAGATGGACGCTGATGACGCCCTTGAAATCGGCCAGGAGGCCCTCAAGGGCATTGCAAGCGTTGCTGCAAGGGATGCCACCCTGTTTGTGCCTGTTCAGGCGGCGGAAATCTCAAAAGTGCTTGGGAAACGCCTTTTTACCAGTATTGATGAGAAGACGGCAAGGGATACGGCGCAGGAATATGAAAGCCTTTACTCCAGGAATGTCTCCCTTTTGCCTGAGCAGGCCGTGCGCAAGGATTATGTGGAACGAATGGTTTCCCATTATCCCTTTCACCCCACTCTTATTGATTTTCTGAATAAAAAACTTTCAGCCGCCGAGGAATTCCAGGGCACCCGCGGAGTGCTTCGCGTCCTTGCCCTTGCTGTAAAGAGAATATGGCAGTCGCAGAATGACATACCCATGATTCATGCCTGTCATCTCGATATGCGGGATGCAAGGACGGTTAGTGAGATCATTGGCCGCACAGGCAGCGGGGATCTGCTCCCCGTTCTGAATGCAGACATAGGCGGAGTGGATACAGGCACCATTGAGGGTGGCCATTCCAATGCTGAACTTGCGGACATGGCAAATCCACATCCGGAGGGCTGGCCCATGCATGAGTATGCGTGGAAGACCGTATTCCTTCACAGTCTCATTGACAGGGACAAGGGCCCTGCCTCCAATATCTTCGGTCTGGTTGAGCAGGATGCCCTTTTCAATATCTGCTTCCCCGGTCTTACCCCGGTTCAGGTACAGACCGCCCTGAAAGAGATAGGGAACAGGGCCTATTATCTGCGTTTCAGTAATGGGAAATACTACGCAAGCCTTGAACCGTCCGTGAATATTGCGCTTGCGCGCATCCGAAAGGGGCTCACATCAGATGAGGTGGATTCTCTCATGGATGCCACTGCGCGAAAGGTGGTCTCAACTGATATCAGGACATTCTCAGTGGTCCACGATGTCTCAGCCCCGGAGCATATACCTGACCATCAGGGAAAACCCGTGCTTGCCCTGGTTTCCCTGAGGGCCGGTGTCATAGATGTTGACCAGTGCGTAATCACTGCAGGTCCCAACAAACCACGGATAGAGCAGAATCTGGTCTTCCTGCTGTTACCTGATACGGTTGCGGTCCAGGTGCAGACCCCGGAGAAAACCGGATATATGTCTTCTGACGGATCAGGCGGGAGCCAGCAGGCAATGAACAGAATTCGTGAGCTTGCCAGGACGGTTCTTGCAATGAAACGGCTCAGAAAACAGTCGGCAAGCTTTGGCATAAATCCGGCAAGGCTGGATCAGGACAATTTCAGGAGCCGTTTCAGCGAACGGGCAAAGGCACTTGAAACCACTGTGACGCAGAGTTACCGGGCCCTGTGGTTCCCATCTGCATCCGGACAGGTTACAAGAAAGGAGATTCGCACTGCAGGCGGAGAATCCGGTGCTGCTGTGGTGGAGCAGATTTACAGGGTGCTTCGTGAAGAGGGTGAGCTTGTAACCACAGAGCATACGGGCCTCAGTTATCTCAGGGAGCTGTCGAAACTGTTTTTCAGCCGTTCTGACACAATATCTCTTCAGGGCTTGAGAGAGAATTTCAGCCGTATCCGTACATGGCCCATCCTGGAAAGTCCTGAAGTGCTGGATCAGATAATTGGTGCAGGTGTGTCAGGAGGGGTGTGGTGCCTGTTCATCATGGAGAAGGATGATGCCGTCCGGCCTGATGAGCTTTACAGTCAGGAAACAGGACAGTTGCCCTTCAATCTTGACCTTTCCCGCGCCTGGTCCATTGTAACTCTTGAAGGCGCAAAACAGAGGGGCTGGCTTTCGTCAGGGACGCCTGATCCTGATCGTATAGAGGAATGGGTGAGAGAAGAGCTTTACCGGCGTGAAGAGGTGGAGGTGCAGGGCCTTGTACGGGATATCAGGGGAAAATATGGTGATGTCCCTGAGAAGGCGGTTGCTGAGGCGATTTCCCATCTCGTGAAAAATGACAGGGCAGTTGCCAAAAGGGGGCAGGCTGAGGAACAGGAGCAGGTATTTCACGGGCAGGATGCCGCTGTCTATGTCCCTTCAGACAAAGATATCCTTGTAACCCCAAGAAGAGCTGCTACAGAAGGACTCATAACCGCGGGGAGCAGCAGGGGGCTTGAGCTTTCAGGCAGGGCAGGGGCAGACAGGTTCTTCCCCCTCATTAAAAGAATCGGTTCCCTTTACGGCCAGGGAGCCCGTTCAACAATAGATATTCTGGATATCGCAGACATGAAGCTTCCCCATGGAGGCAGACTCAGGATAGTTGTTGAAAATGCCGGGCCGGATTCCATGAGAGATCTGGAGGAGTTTTTTGAAGTGCTCGCAGATGTGTCGGAAAAAGACAGCCGGACCGAGGTGTTTCTCGAGATCAATGAGCCGGTTGATGAGTGCCTTCTGCTGAAGGAGCTGGAAAACAGGACGGATTTGTGACACTGCCATGACAGAAAAAAAAGGAACATCACCTGAAAACAGTAAACTTCATCAACATTATAAGACCACGGTGAAAAAAGAGATTTCTTCTGCCCCGTGGGTTCTTCGCGTCACGGAACACAGTGACAGGCCAGTGCCTGTGATGATAATCAAACAGCGTATTGCTCCATGGGACAGGGATGATGCTGAAAAACTCAAGGCCCCGAGGAGTGTTTTAAGGGAGCGTGGACTGTTCTATGGCCCAGGTCAGCTCAGATGCCTTCCCGTTATCAGAACCATGGTGTCACGGGTTCAGAACAGGGCTGGCATTCCCCTTGAGCTTCATCGTTTTCTTTCGGGAAAGCGCATAACATTTCGTGGAAACCTGCCCCTTGACGATGAGGCAGGGATGAAGTTGGCGCTTCTGTTCAAACTCCAGGAGAGAATAAAGGAGATTGACCGAGTGGAGCTCATGGCCCGCAGGATAGACCGGTTCACCAGTGAGGAGTCAGCCTACTGGTATTCCCGCATGACGAGTTTCAGCCCGGTTGCAAACCGCTGGGCAATGGCAGGCATGAAGATAATGCTGTCAGGCCATGGCGGAGACAGGAATCTCCAGGAGATGCTGGAAGAGGTGCGGCGGAGTTTTTAGGAAGCGGTGCAATACAGGTATCTCATAGGCATTTCATAATGTCCTTTTAAAAATTCTGTTTGCCTGAATACCATGCCACGGAAAGAGCAAAAATATAGATGGAAGATGAATATAACGATGGATACCCAAATAATATCCAGGGATTGTGTTAATGATGAAAGATGATCTCAGACTCATGGAGGCAGGTTTCCCCTGCCATCAGGTTGGCGCGGAGACACAGAGGGAGCGTGGTGCAAGCTCTGCTCTGCCTCCGCTCTATTTTCTGCATGTCTGGTGGGCAAGGAGGCCTCTGACGCCGAGCAGGGCGGCAATCCTGGCCTCTTTGCTGCCTGCGGATACTGACCCTGAATGGTTCCTGAAACAGCTTGGGATACAGAAACCTGTTGTGGAGATAAACGGCTGCCAGTGGGTGCTCACAGGCCCTGTGCTTGCCAGGGTAAACCGGAATGGATCAGGCGGCGGCAGAGAGCTTGAAGTTGACAAGCGGGTGCATGATTTGCTGGACAGGGAGAATCGGAGAAGAGAGAAGAACAGGGGGCTTATTGAGGAACTTGTTGAAAAGGACCCTGCGCTTGCAAATGACCCTGTTATTCTGAGATGGAAGGAGGAGTCCCTGCCGATTCCTGCTCCGTGGCCACGGGAAGGTGTGGTGTTGCCCGTTGAGATGGTGGCTGCTGATCCGGCGCATGTAAATCAAAGAATAACTTTTGCCAAATCCAATCATATTAAGCAGAACATAAGCAAAGTTATCAAATTCGATCCTGAAGATTTATATGGCTATAACCGTGGCTTTTTAAATCAGGCCCGCCCTGCCAGGTCAGTAAAGACCGTGCTTGACCCTACAGCGGGTGGCGGCTCCATCCCCTTTGAAGCAATACGCCTGGGGCACAGGGTGATCGCTAATGAACTCAATCCGGTAGCCGCCACGATTTTAAATGCAACCCTGAAATATCCTTCTCTTTTTGGGCCAACCTTGGCAGATGACATCAAGACTTTTGGAGACTTTCTTGTCAGAAA
>CAYXYO010000226.1:0-3978 GCA_964469365.1 uncultured Desulfobacterales bacterium
CCTTGATCTCAGGACGTAATCTCATGTCTAGACGTGCAGTGGCCATGATTGCCTCCTTTATTGATAAGAGCAATTACAAATGCATAACCCATAACAGCCAAGCTGTCAACAGATACGGACAATTTCCGTACATTTTTATGCGTTTTGCCCTTAGTGTCACACAGAACACTACAAAACAATAAAGGGGCTCCGGCTCAAGAGATTTCGACCTTAACATGACAAAATTCACTTTCCAAGATCAAGCTGCTGTGGCTTCAGGATGATAAATCCCCATTCTGCCCGGAGTGTTATGAAGTAAAGGAAAAAAACACTCCACATGTTAATAAAAGAGTCAGCAAATCATCCGGGAAAAACAGACTTTCAGGGCGCAATCATTTCAAAGGAATATCAAACTGCACAGGGTACCTGCCAGGGTCCAGGACTATCTGCATACCCGTCATGTTGTCAGTATTGATAACCACCGGCCCGAGCAGATTGGCGGAAACCCTGACGTTTTCCCCTTCAGAAGCAGGCTTATGAACAGTAACAATCACAAAAAGCTCAACCTGCTCCCTGGTCTTTATCTCAAGCTCTTCCAGCACATTATCAGGTATATCAAAGGAGTAGTCTGCACAAAAAACAGATGGATGGATAACAACAAAGGCCAGGGTTTCATCTTCTGTTGACTGCATCCAGTAAAATGGTGATTTGCTGCTGTGGGGGAAAATCGCAAATTTTTTTGCATCAGGAAAACCCAGTATCCCCTTTTTAAGGGTAATTATCTTGTTTTCGTCTATCTCAAGGATACCGAACCGGCTCGTTTTTATTTTCATACCATTTTCCAGGTCTGCTTTTTGTTGTATTCCATAAAAATCTGTTTCTGTCTGTAACAGATGAAAGTATATCGTTTCACAGAACAATAATCAATCTTTTAATTGTTGCGGCGAGCAGCATTTCCGGGCCAGGCCGGAAAGCGGGTTGTTGTCAACTGTTGTCAACAAATAAAGTTGACCTGTTTTTTTGACAAATAAATTGTCCGGTTTGACTTTTGCCTCACAGGGCAGTATCTTTTCCTCCTGAAAAATTAAAGGGGGATTTTTAATGTCTACAGTAATCGTCATCGGCACCCAGTGGGGTGATGAAGGCAAGGGCAAGATAGTTGACATTCTCACAGAAGACGCAGACCTGATCGTAAGGTTTCAGGGAGGAAACAATGCCGGTCACACACTGGTTGTTGATGGCAGAAAATATATATTTCACATTATTCCATCAGGAATCCTCTATGAAAACAAGGTCTGCGCCGTAGGAAACGGCGTTGTACTGGACCCTGCGGTGCTCCTGGAGGAGATGGACGACCTTGCCGGACAGGGCATGAAGGTCATGCCCGACAGGTTCAGGATAAGCTATAACACACATCTCATAATGCCATATCACCGGGCCCTGGATCATGCCAGGGAGGCGGCCAAGGCGTCAGACAAAAAGATAGGCACTACCGGAAGAGGCATAGGGCCCTGTTATGAAGACAAAATAGTAAGAAACGGCATCAAGGTCGTTGATCTGCTGGATTCAGTTCTTTTCAGGGACAAGCTGGAAGAAAATGTGAAAGAGAAAAATTTTCTTCTGACAAAGATGTACAACGCATCGCCTGTAAACCTTGATGAAATATATGATACCTTTCAGAAATATGCTGAAAGACTTGCTCCCTACGCTGACAATGTGTCTGTAATGATAGACCAGGTGCGCGGAGACGGCGGCAACATACTTTTTGAAGGCGCCCAGGGAACCCAGCTTGACATTGATCACGGCACCTATCCCTTTGTTACATCGTCCAACACCGTGGCAGGTGGAGCTTGTTCAGGCGCGGGCATAGGACCAAGCAAGATTGACAAGGTCATAGGCATATGCAAGGCATATACAACCAGGGTGGGAGAAGGACCCTTTCCAACTGAACTCCATGATGACGCAGGGGCCTACATACAGAAACAGGGGGCTGAATTCGGGGCCACCACGGGACGCAAGAGACGTTGCGGCTGGCTTGACGGAGTTGTCCTGGGAGATGCTGTTCGCCTTAACGGCGTTGACGGCCTTGCCATTACAAAACTTGATGTTCTGTCCGGCCTGGACAAACTTAAAATATGCAGGAAATACAGGATTGGCGACAAGGAATTCGGTTACATGCCTTCCAACATAAGGCAGTTTAACGAAATTTCCACTGTTTTTGAAGAGTTGGCAGGCTGGAAGGAAGACATTACAAAGGTCGGAAGCATTGACGACCTTCCTGGAAACGCCAGGGATTATCTCAAGGCAATCGAGGAAATGGCCGGGGTGCCTGTCATGCTGGTGTCAACAGGTCCGGGCAGGGAACAGACAATGCTTCTTGACAACCCCTTCAGGAGTTGACCCCTTCATCTGCCGGCATGCCCGTAACCCCTGGCCCTCTTTTCTCCAGACTTTCCAGGGAGAAGTGGCATGATCCCGCCTGGCAGATAAAAAACAGATACCAGGGGGCGGACGGCCTGAAACGCCTGCCCCTTGACATACCGCCAGATGAAATTGCCGCCCTGCACAAGGTGTCAAATCGTTACAGATGGGCTTCGACACCCTACTATCTTTCCCTGATAAACTGGGATGACCCCCATGATCCGGTGCGTCTTCAATCCCTGCCCGGCCCAGAGGAACTCTGCTCCCCTTCGTCCATGCGGCTTTCAGATGATCCCCTTTGCGAAAGAAAACATACAAGAATAAAGGGGCTTGTCCACCGCTATCCAGACAGGGCGCTTCTCCTTGTCACAGGGAACTGCGTTTCATATTGCAGACATTGCAACCGCAAGAGGACCTGGAAAAAAAACGAGGCCGCCCTGAACAACGATGAACTGTACGCTATTTACAACTATATAAAGCAGGACAGGGGCATAAGGGAGGTTATTCTGTCAGGCGGCGATCCCCTGACCCTGCCACTGGAAAGACTTGAACAGATCCTGGCTCTTTTCAGAAAAATTCCTCATGTAGAGGTGTTGCGCATAGGAAGCAGGCTACCTGTTACAATGCCCATGGGTATTACCCCGGAATTATGCAAAATCCTCGCAAGGCACCGTCCGCTGTGGCTTAACACCCATTTCAACCATCCGGTTGAGATTACCGGGACGGCAGAAGCCGCCTGTGACAGGCTACAGAAATCGGGCATACCCGTCTCCAACCAGACGGTTCTGCTCCGGGGCGTGAACGACTCATTTGACACGCTCTCCAAACTGTTCCGCAACCTTGAAGCCATAATGGTAAGGCCATACTATCTTTTTCATTGTGAACCTGTCTCAGGAAACCTCCATTTTATCCCTTCCATCAAAAAAGGCCTTACCATTATGAGGCAGATCAACAGGGAGCTTGGGGGACTTTGTGTGCCGTCATATGTGCTGGACCTGCCCGGTGGGGGCGGAAAGGCCAGGCTGCCCGCTTCAGATCTCCTTGAATTTACCAGGGACGGGGCAATCTTCCGCAACTGGGATGACAATATCGAGCCCATTAAATTGCCCGGGCCGGCACTTGGATGGGAAACAGGCTGAAATTACATATTTCTTCTTTGAAAGACTTGAAATCATGCCCTGTTGCATGTAGAGATAAATCTGATGAGTGTTGTGATATTACAAATGATTTTCAAGGCGTGTTCAGGAAGGGACAAATGAATCACCGCTACGGATTCTTTTTTCCATTTATTGCTTTGCTATTCATTGTGTACATGCTGCACGGATGCACGGGCACTGAAAAGACTGAAACCAGACCTTTAAAGCCTGCCTACCATGTCAGGGAATTGCCATGGCCGCCTCCACCCTTTGACCTTTCAGCAAATCCTCATCACTCTCCCATGCTGGAAGAGGTGAACTATCAACGTCCCCTTCCCGCCAACCTGCCGGACACACGAATAGTTATCAGCAAAACAGACCGGATTCTTTCACTCTACTCAGGCAATCGGCTGATAAGGAGATATCCGGTAAGCCTCGGTTT
>CAYXYO010000227.1:0-14219 GCA_964469365.1 uncultured Desulfobacterales bacterium
CGCAGCGGGTTCTGTAATTACACTCACATCCTGCAGTTGATTGCAGGTGGCGCCGTCTGCCACTATTGTAATATATCCATGGCCAGTGGCGCTTGGCATGGATGTAACTTGCCCTGTCTGCTATCCGGCACTCCATCATTATTGCCGTCTCCACTGTTGGGACCGCCATCCTCAATGCCTGCCGGCACTCCATCTCCATCGTCCTGGAGATCAAAGCGGAATACCCCGCCGCCTGTCCCGGCATATATTGTGCTCGTATCGGCAAAGCTGTTAAATGCTGATAGACACGACATTCTGAAAAACATAACCTGTTGTTTTTATTGCCATGGAAGTCGGGCCAGAAAGTTGAATAATAAAAAAAGCGCCGAGCATTTTCACAGCGCCTTTTTTATTATTACCATTTCACGGCACTGTAATGGTTGAAGCTCTATGTGTTTTCAGACAGCTTTTCCTTTTCTGTTTGCGTTGAATTTTTTTGTTTCAATACTAATGTATAGGAGCAATTAAAAAGCAGCATGGTAGAGAGGTGCTGGCGTTTCTCATGTGGGCAACTGGCCAGTAATACAATTTTGTCAATATCCACTTCAGGGAGATGAAGGAAGTGGTTGAGATGTTGTTGATGAATATTTCAGTGTTAGACTAAAGCAGGATTTCCAAGACAGACGGGGTGAAATATCTGATGAAGCAACTTGTGGAAATAGCCATTCCCCTTCCTCTGCCTGCTCCCCTTACATACAGATGGGAAGCTGCAAAGCCTCCCATCAAGGGGACGCGGGTTATTGTGCCGGTAGGCAGGAGGGAAATGGCAGGCGTGATATGGCGTACAGGCACGGAAACCGATATTTCCCCTTTACAGTTGCGCTCTGTCAGGAAGGTGCTGGACAGCTCGCCCCTGTTGCCCGGTTTTCTGATGGAATTTCTCGAATGGGCCGCGGAATATTACTTTTATCCGACGGGTCTTGCTGTATCCGAATCCCTGCCGCCAGGTTTTTTGCCGTCAAAGACAAGGAATATATCTGCCCTGATAAACAGCCCGCTGAAGACAGGAACAAGCCGGTTCCGGATAAAAAGCTGGAACCCTGGCAATGTAAAAGAGCTTTCCAGCTCCCAGGCAAAGGCCCTTGCCTCCATTGAGGCATCTCTCAGGTCAGGCAGTTTTTCACCGATGTTGCTCCATGGAGTTACAGGCAGCGGCAAGACAGAGGTTTATATAAGGGCTGTTAAAAAATGTCTTGAGATTGGCAGGACGGCCCTTGTCCTGGTGCCTGAAATCGCCATGACCTCTCAGATCTCCGCATGGTTCATGGACAGGTTCGGCAGTGACCTGACCCTGCTTCACAGCGGACTTACCAACCCCCAGAGAAGGGATCACTGGTTTCGTATCCGCCGGGGGGAAAGCGTTGTTGTTATCGGTACGCGCTCAGGTGTTTTTGCCCCCCTGGACAATATCGGGCTGATAATTGTTGACGAGGAGCATGATCCGTCATACAAGCAGGATGACAAGTTTCTTTACAACGCCAGGGACCTCGCCCTTGTCAGGGGCAAGATGTCCGGCGCGGCGGTGGTGCTTGGTTCGGCTACCCCGTCCATAACATCCTTTTTCCATGCCATGTCTGGTAAATTTTCCCTTGCTGAAATGAAGGAGAGGGTGAGCGACAGGCAGCTTCCAGAGGTAAAAACCGTGGACAGGCGGTTGAAAAAGAAAAAGGGGAAAAAGGCAGCCAGGCGCGGTATAAGAAGGTGGCTTTCCGCACGCCTTGAACAGGCTGTGCGGGAGACGCTCGCCATGGGAGAGCAGACAGTCATCTTTCTGAACCGCAGGGGATTCGCAACATATGTGTTCTGCCCGGACTGCGGCCATGTGTTCCGTTGCAGGAACTGCGATCTTACCATGACATGGCACAGGAATCCACCAGGGCATGACGCCTTGAAAAAGGGGGGGATGCTTAAATGTCACTATTGCGGAGACGAGACCCCGGGCATGCAGGTATGCCCTGAATGCAATGGGTACGCGGTCAGGGCAGTGGGCTTTGGAACGGAAAAGGTGGCTGATGAGCTGACGGAACTGCTGCCTGATGCACGCATCACAAGGATTGACAGGGATACATCTTCCAGCAGGAAACGGCTTGAGGAGACACTGTCAGCCTTCAGAAGGCACGAATTTGACATACTTGTGGGGACACAGATGATTACCAAGGGACACGATTTCCCTGACGTAACCCTGGTAGGCATAGTCGCTGCCGACAGCTCTCTGAACATACCTGATTTTAATGCCTCGGAGCGTACCTTTCAGCTCATATCACAGGTGGCCGGCAGGGCAGGCAGGGGTGAGAGGCCGGGCAGGGTGGTAATCCAGACCTTTGCCCCTGACCATTACAGCATAAGGCATGCATCTTCCCATGACTATGCGGCGTTTTATGAAGAAGAGTGCCGCACAAGGCAGCCCTTGGGCTATCCGCCCTATGGCAACATGATAAACATTCGGTTTTCCGGGGTGAAGAAGGGAGATGTGCAGGAGATTGCAAACAGTGCGGCAGGGGAGATGTGGAAGATATTAAAGGAGCGGGAACCGGAAACCGGCTGGCCGGTGGAGATACTTGGCCCTGCCCCTGCCTCACGGGCGAGGCTTAACAACCGTTACCGTTTTAATCTGCTGCTGAAATCGCCCTCAAGGCGGCAATTACGTGAACTGTGCGGAAAGTTTCTGGAGACCAGGCATAAAATAGTGCCTGGCCGCATCAGGATGGAGATAGATGTTGACCCCATAAATTTTACCTGACGGCCAGGGAGGGGAGAATCCTTTGCAAGCCCTGTTTCAGGGACACAGTGCCTGACAAAAGGGGTTTCGCAGTGGAAATGGCAGGCGCGACATGAAAAATGTGTGGTTTGTTGCAGGAGACATAGGCGGAACCAAGGCCCTCCTTGCCCTGTTCAGGCAGGACGGCGCTATCCGCAATCCCGTTTTTGAAAGACGCTATCCATCGGCCCTGTACAGCGGACCGGGCGCGATTATACGTGAGTTTGTCGCGTCATGCGAAGAGATGCCCTCTTTTGCGGTCATTGCCATTGCGGGCCCTGTGGAAGATGGCAGGGTAAACGCAACAAATCTCGGCTGGCAAACAGACAGCTCCCGGGCCGCAGCTGAAGCAGGCCTGCAACATGTTGTTTTTATAAACGATCTGGAAGCGGCTGTTTACGGTATCCCCGCGCTGGACGCAACAGATTTTTTTCTCCTTTCCCCTGGACACGGAGAGAATGAAAGGGCCCCCTTTGGCATTGTTGCCCCTGGAACAGGTCTTGGGGAAGCTGCCGGGATATGGTGTGAAGAGCGTCTCAGGGCTGTCGCCACTGAAGGGGGACACGCCTCCTTTGCCCCCTGTGGCATGGATGGGGCCGCCCTGTTCAGGTTTATGACCCGAAGGCAGGGACATGTATCAGTGGAAGACCTCTGTTCCGGCAGGGGGCTGGTGAATCTCTATCGTTTCCTGCTTGAGAAAAACAGGGAAGGCCTTTTTGGGGAACAGGATATCTTGGCCGGAGATATTGTCCCCGGAATCGTGGAAAACGCGCTTGAAGGCCGTTGCCGGACATGTTCGGCAACCATTGGCCTCTTTCTTGATATCCTTGCTTCAGAGGCCGGCAACATGGCCCTGCGATTCCTTGCCTCAGGCGGTATCTTCATAAGCGGCGGGATAGCGCCCCGCATCATCAGACTTGTTGACCGGAAAAGATTTGCTGAAATCTTCATGGCCAAGGGCCCCATGTCGGAATGGCTTGGGGGAGTGCCCCTGAAGATAGTGCTGGACAACAGGCTTCCCCTTTATGGAGCCGCCGCGAAGGGTATGGAGTATGGGCCCATTCCTTGAATATTGTTAGTGTCGCAAGTCGTATTCACGTCAGAGCTGGGCGGTGCCCATGTCCACCCCCTCGGTCCAGCCCAGTTTTTTTCTGAGTATGTCAAAGTAGTTTCGTCCAGGCGATTTTACCAGTTTGAGACATCCCTTGGCCCTGCCTATGGTGATACGGTCTCCTGGATGCAGCCTGTGTCCCCTCTGTCCGTCAACCACAAGGCTGACCTCTTCAGGTGTATAGTCAATCCTTATTGTCATGGGATTTGCGACAGGCAGCAGAAGGGGGCGGGCGCTCAGGGCAAATGGACAGATGGGGGTGAGGATAAAGGCGTTCAGGGCCGGATGCAGTATGGGGCCCCCGGCTGACATGCTGTACCCTGTAGAGCCGGTGGCAGTGGAAATAATCAGACCGTCGCCACGGTAGGCGGTAATGAATTCCTCGCCTGACCAGACCGGAAGGCTGATGATCCTGCCCAGGGCCCCCTTGGTGATTACAGCCTCGTTAAGGGCATGGTAGGAGTAATTCCTCTCCCTGCCCTTGACGGAAATGGCAAGCACCATGCGTTTGTCAATATCATATTTGCCACGAATCAGATCCATGACAGCCTGTTCCATCTCATCAAGATGAACCTCTGTCAGAAAGCCGAGGCTGCCAAGGTTTACCCCGAGAACCGGGATGTCCAGACGGTAGGCCTGTTCAGCCACATGGAGCAGGGTGCCGTCGCCTCCAAGCACGATTACCGCCTTGCTGTCACGGCTTATCCTGTCAAGGGATATGCCAATCCCCGCATTTTCAAGGATTGTTGTGAGACGTTCAGCCGCCTTCCTGGGAGAGGCCCCGTCCTTTTTTACAATAAGACTTATTTTGTCAAATGGTTTTTCAGGGAACTGTTTCCGCACATCAACCTCATGGCCCCACTATGACCAGCACATATCTGTCAGGAGTAATGAATTTCGCGGCAGCTTCATTGACCTGGGCCACTGTTACCTGTTTTATCCTTTCCACATAATGTTCTGAAAAATCATACCCGAGACCGTAAAGTTCATGCAGGGCCATGTCCATGGCCCTGGCGCTGTTGGTCTGGAGACCGGTCTCTTCCCTGCCGGCAAGCCAGTTTACAGCCCTCCGCACCTCCTGTCCGGTAACGCCCGTTGCCTTAACCCTGTATATCTCCCGCCACAGGCTCTTCTGTGCCTGTTCCTTTTTTTCAGGGGCGCAGGCGATATAAAAGGCAAAGGCCCCATGTTCAAGACCGGGCGACACAAATGATGTGACGGAATAGGCAAGGCTCTCCTTGTCCCTGAGGGTGGAAAACAGTCGTCCCCCCTGACCGGCAAGGACGGCATTAAGCACATCCAGTGCATATCTGTCCGGACTGCTCATTGAAGTTCCTTCAAAGCCGAGGACTATGTGGGTCTGCTGCTTCTCTTTCACAATATTCCCGTATTCCGGTTTTTCCAGAGGCGCGGGCTGCGCAGGTGGTTCGGGAATAGGCGCGCTTGCCTGCCACTTTCCAAGGAGTTCGCTCAGCCTTTGTGAAAGCGTGTCAGTATCAATATCTCCTGATATGGCAAGCACGGCCCTGTCCGGCACGGCATATCTTTTTATGGCCGCCTTCAGGTCCGCAGATGTGAAGGCGGCTACGGTTTCAAGGGTGCCCAATGTGTTCATGGCATAGGGAGAAGGTTCAAACAGGAGCCTGCGGAACTCCCTGATGGCAACCCCGGCAAGGTTGTCATCCTGGCGCCGTATGGCTGCCGATATCATGGGCTTCAGCTTTGTCACTTCATCATCCGGGAATGCCGGATGCATGAGTATTTCACTGAATACATCCAGAAAATCATCAAGATGTTCCTTGAGACACCTCCCCTTGAGACCGAAACTGTTCTGACCGGAGAAGCCGCTGACCAGGGCCCCCATGCCTTCCAGGGTTTCGGCAAGTTCCAGGGCCGGATGCCGTTCAGTACCCCTTGTCCATGCCTGTGCCATGAAATTGAAAATGCCGTTATTATCTGCGGACTCATACCTGAGACCGCCGGGAAACGCCAGGGTCATGGAAACCGTGGGATTGTCAGGCGCCCTTTTCAAAAGCACGGTCAAGCCGTTTTCAAGATGCAGGGGAACCACACGGAAATCGGTTGCGGGGGGCATGCCTTCTTCCGCTGCCGCCATGCCGTAGGCGCGTTGCGTTATGGCCTCAAGGGATTCGGTGTCCAGCGCGGGAATCTCTTCCTCAGGCATTACCAGGGCGACATTAACATTTGAAGGGTGAAAATAGCGTCTTGCCGCATCCATTATATCCCCGGGACGAACTGCCCTGACCCTCTGGATGTAAAGCAGACTGCCGGCAGGGTCGCCTGCAAGCGTTGTGAAAACCCCGAGCTCCCTGGCCTCTCCCTCCATGGTCTCCTGACTGTAAATGAAATCTGAAAGCACCTTTGTTTTTGCCCTTTGCAGCTCTTCCTCCATGACCGGCTCTGATATGAGGCGGTACACCTCGCCAAGGATGCCCTCCAGGGCACTGGTGCAGTTCGCCGGGTCAAGGGCGGCGCTTATCTCAAAAAGCCCCTGGCCCCGGGGCGTGAAGGCTGATGCGTCAATGGAATGAACCAGGCGGTCACGTTCCTTGAGGGAATAGACCAGCCTGGAGCTGTAACCGTCTCCAAGGAGGGCTGCCAGCACATCCAGCACAGGGGCGTCAGGATGGGTGAAACAGGGGATGCCTGAAAAGGCGACAGCCATGTACCCCTCCCCGATCTTCATGCCTTCTGACGCCACCCGTACCTGCTGTTGCGGAGGGTCTTCAGGAAGCGAGACCTTGTCCGGCTCTTCCTTCTTCCTTGCCGCGAATACTGTTTTCAGTTTGTTCAGAACCGGGCCGGTATCAACATCCCCGGCAACTACCACAGACATCTGGCAGGGCCTGTATCGACGCTTCATGTATCTCAGTATGCCCTCCCTGGTAAATGATTTTACAGATTCAGGGTTGCCTATGACAGGAAGCCTGTAGGGGGAACGTTCGTATGCGGTTGCCATCAACAGGTTCCAAAGCCTGCTTCTCGGCATGTCGTTCCGCATGCGTATCTCCTCAAGCACCACCTTTTTCTCCCGTTCCAGTTCAGCAGGGTCAAAAGTGGAATTGAGTACAGCATCGGCAAGTATATCTATGGCGGTTTCCGTATGTTCCGAGGGCACCACGCAGTGATATACCGTATAGTCAAGGGATGTATATGCGTTGATCGTCCCCCCCATGGACTCGATGGTCCTTGCCAGCACCCCGGGCCCCCTGGTGGGAGTGCCCTTGAAGATCATGTGCTCTATCTGATGGGTAAGGCCGGCCTCGTTTTCATGTTCATACACGCTGCCCGCCTTGACCCATATCTGGACCGCGGTCACCCTGGCCCCGTGGTTTTCCCGTACCACGGCGGTAAGACCGTTGGGAAACACCTCCTCGGTCAGGCCTGGCAAAAGCTCCCTGGACGCCATGGTGGTTCCCGGAACCGCCAGCAATACATAGATGATACCGGATATCAGGGCCACGGACTTGAGTGTCAGAAACATGTTTATCTCCTTAATAACGAACAGGTTTGGCAAATAAAAAATAAAGCTGACAGAAGGGGGAAAAGACAAAAATTAATGAATAGTCATTCAATTAAATCTTGACACAGATGTTTATGTTTGTTACAGACCTTAAATGATTTTTAACTCAATGAACCGGTTAAAAGAATAGTTTTTTTTATTCATTTAGGCAAGCATTGATTTGAAATTTTCCGTGTCCGTGCAACAGATGCGGAACCATGACCATGGAGGGGTTGAACATGCCTTTACGGTGTGGTTGACAACTCCCTCTCATGGTTAGGAAACAACAAAAGACGGGGAGGAAAGTTTTCCATGAGCGAGAGTGTTTTTGCGGGAAAGGCAAAAGATCTTTACAAGACCCTTTGCCAGACTGAGTGGAACGCCACAGTGGCGGGCATCATCGTGGCGCTGCTCAGTATTTTGATTATGGCATGGTGGAGACCATGGGGCGCTGTTGGCGCTATCAGGAATTGGGGCGACTGGCTCGTTTACTATTCAGGATTGTGGGACAGCCTTGAATACTGGGATGCGGACACCCCGAAAAATATTCTTTACAGCTCCGGTTCGGTTATCGGTATCGGTTTCATTGCCGGCGCCTTTATCTCCGCGTGTCTCGGCAATGACTTTGCCATCAGGATACCGCCCTTTCTTGAGATGCTCAAGGGTATTGTGGCTGGTATTCTCATGGGCGTTGGCTCCACCTTTGCGGGCGGTTGCAACGTAGGCGGCATGTACAATGCCATTGGCAACCTGGCGGCAAACGGTTTTACCATGTGGGCCGGTCTTGTGGCGGGCGTATTGCTGGGTCTCAAGTATATCTACTGGGAAATGGAGCATATAACCTGGGGAAGCGGCGGAGCCAAGACCATAGATTTCCCCTATCCGTTAAAGATAGTAGTTGGAATAGGCGCTTTTGTGGCGCTGATATATGGCAGTTACTTTTATGCCGGTGCCGAAGGCGACTATGTGGCTTCATTGAGCGGTATTCTTATAATATCCGCCGGACTTGGCTATACCATGCAGCGGGGACGCTGGTGCATGGTTCAGGGTTTCCGTGAACCGCACATGACAGGCGATTGCACCCTGGCAAAATCAGTGGCTCTCAGCATAGCCATAGTCGCGGTTGGCGCGGCTGTCCTCAAGTATGCCGTTCCCATGAGGGCTGATGGCGAAGCAGTTCTTGCGCCTATTAACTATGTCAGGGGCACATTCGGCTGGGGTTCCCTGGTGGGCGGCTTCATTTTTGGCTTTGGTGCGATGCTGGCCGGAGGCTGCGGTTCAGGAACCCTCTGGAGGGTTGGCGAAGGACAGATCAAACTCTGGCTTGTGGTGCCCTTCTTTGCGGTCAGCAACTCTTTGCTCACCGGTTATTTCAAGGACAATGACTTTGAGGCTGACGGCAAGCTCGGAAAATTTGTCTATCTTCCGGATGTCCTTGGTTATGGCGGAACCCTTTTCCTCATAGCCATTATCATGATGGCCTGGTATCTGATTGTCCAGTGGAATGAGGATACAGGCAAACTTATAGTGGAAATGTAATCCAGTTTTGGAAATTAATATAATCAACCCAACATAAAGGAGGAAATTATGAGCGACATCAAACAGGCTCCCGACGGACTCGAAGTAGCAAGGACTCTTGACGCAAAGGGACTTAGCTGCCCGATGCCCCTTCTCAGGACCAAGAAAGAGATTGACAAGATCAACTCAGGTGAAATTCTTGAGGTTCTTGGAACAGATCCGGGTTCACGTAATGATATTCCGGGCTGGTGTTCACGCGCGGGCCATGAGTACCTTGGTGAAAAGGAAGATTCCGGCTTCATCCGTTTTTATGTAAAGAAGAAGTAAAATGACCTTTTGAGGGCCTGCCGCGTGTTGCAGGTCTTTTGCCTGAAAACGGCTTTTAAACTATCAGACGGAGGATACCTGATATGGCTGCCGATCCAAACAAATTGGCTATTTTTGTAACTTCTCCCCAGCATATGACGCATGTGGTAGGCATTGCCGAGGCGTGTGTAAAGGCAGGGAAGAAACCCATGATATTTTTTACTTACAAATCCATCCACCTTACAAAGGATCCAAGGTTCAAGGGCCTTGCAGAGCTTTGCGGTGAAGAGGATATCGCTATCTGCGCGGACAGCTACACCTGTGAAGGTTACGATTCCGCCAAGGATATCCCGGCCGGACTCACTGAAAAACAGATGAGGACACAGGCATTTCATGGCGCCCTGCTGGATGAATGCGGAAAATATATCGTACTGTAAGGAGTTATAAAAAATGGAATCATTAAAAGTTTATATACTTGTTGCCAACCGTTTTTATAACGATGGTATTCGTTCCGCCCTTGGTCTTGCGGTGGAAAATCATTATGGATACCCTGTCATTATGAACGGGGAATTTCCGACATTTTCTGAGTACGTATCAGAAAACATCGCCTGGATTGCCGATATGGAAGGCGAGGTTTTCAGTTGCGGCGCTGACGTTCCGGAGAACCTTCCTGAAGATGTAAGCATCACCAAGATTGATCTCAAGGAACTTGGCGAGAGGATGAGGGATGCTGACGTCATCATCCCCTATGGCCTGCTTAAACAGACAAACGAGCCACCTCCAGCCTGTGCTGAATAAGTAGAAGGAGAGATAGTACGATGAAAATATTACAGGTATATCGTTCAGAACCGAATGATGATGTTAAAACACTTGTCGAGATCCTCAATCGTGACCGTGAGGCAGATGAGTTCAAACTTTATGATGAAAATCCTGACTACGATCTCCTCGTAGAAAAGATTTTCGCTGCTGACAAGACAGTATGCTGGTGGTAAGCAGACTTTAGTCAAAAAGCATATTGCCTTGAAAGCCTCTGCGGATTAACTTCAGCAGGGGCTTTTTTAATGGGATGGAGACCCCGGGCCTGCCTGCCCTGATTCAAGACCGTGTCCAGGCCCTTTGGGCGAAAAACCAGGTAAGGAGATTGTAGAATGAAAATCACCATGATAGGAACCGGATATGTCGGCCTTGTCACAGGCACATGCCTTGCGGAGCTGGGGCATCAGGTCATCTGCATGGACAAGGACCAGACAAAGATCAACCGGCTTGAGCAGGGTGAAATCCCGATCTATGAGCCCGGCCTTGCCGCCCTTGTCAGCAAAAATGTCAGGGATGCCAGGCTGCGTTTCACCACCAGGCTTGACGAGTGCATTCCGGGTGCGGATACGGTATTCCTTGCTGTAGGCACGCCTACCTCAAGACGCGGTGACGGTTATGCCGACCTATCATACATATACGCGGCTTCCAGGGAGCTTGCCCCATTCATGGATTCCTACACTGTGGTTGTGGACAAAAGCACGGTGCCTGTGGGAACGGCAAGGCAGGTGGAGCGCATCATAAGGGAAGAAAATCCAGACGCGGACTTTGATGTTGTGTCAAACCCCGAATTTCTGCGCGAGGGCGCGGCCATAAACGACTTCATGCGTCCTGACAGGGTGGTCATCGGGACATGTTCCGAAAGGGCCAGAAAAGTGATGGAGCAGATATACGCCCCCTTATACCTTATTTCCGTTCCCTTTGTTTTCACCACCAGGGAGACCGCGGAACTTATAAAATATGCCTCAAACGCCTTTCTCGCCATGAAGATATCCTTCATAAACGAAATGGCCAACCTGTGTGAGGAGGCTGATGCCAATGTAATTGACCTTGCCAGGGCGGTGGGCCTTGATGGCAGAATAGGAGGCAAGTTCCTGCATCCCGGTCCTGGTTACGGGGGGTCATGCTTTCCCAAGGATACCCTGGCGCTTCTGAGAATAGCCCAGGAAAACGGTGTTCCATGCAGGCTGGTTGAGGCAACCGTTGAGGTAAATGCCGCTCAGAAGGCCCTGATGGTCAAAAAGATTCGGCAGGCCCTGGACAAGATGGAGGCAGGCAAGGTGATAGGCGCCCTGGGCCTTACCTTCAAGCCTGAAACCGACGATCTCAGAGAGTCGCCTGCCCTTAGCATCCTGACACCGCTGCAGGAAAAAGGCGCTGTTATCAGGGCCCACGATCCCCAGGGAATGGAAGAGGCCAGGAGGCTTTATCCTGAATTTGAATATGTTGATAGCGCCTATGATGTGGCCGAGGGGGCTGACCTCGTGGTGCTGTGCACTGAATGGAACCAGTACAGGGCCCTGGATTTTGAACGGCTTGGCTCCAGGATGAAAAAACGGGTTCTGGTTGATCTCAGAAACGTATATAATCCTGAGACAGCACGGTCAGCCGGATTTGAGTACTATGGAGTGGGCAGGCAGTAAACAGTCAGACCGGGCATGCCTTGTGAGATCTGCTATGTACATAACCGCTCAGCAATGTTATAATATCTGTTTTTCCTTCCGGTCTTGATTGCCGAAAACAGAAAAAACAGGCCAGTGTCCATAACTGTCCTTAAAATATAATCAGGAGGAACAATGTCTTCATATTTTTTTACATCGGAATCAGTTTCACCAGGCCACCCGGACAAGGTGGCAGATCAGATATCAGACGCCATCCTTGACGGCATACTCAGCCAGGACAAGGCCGCACGGGTGGCATGCGAAACCCTTGTCAGCACCGGCATGGTTGTCATCGCCGGAGAAATCACGACCAGCGCGTGGGTGGATATGCCCCAGGTTGTCAGGGATACGGTTATAGACATTGGCTACAACAGCCCGGACATGGGATTTGACGGCCATACCTGCGCCGTGCTTACCAGCATTGACAAACAGTCTCCTGACATTGCCATGGGAGTGGACGAAGGCAGCGGCCTGGACCTTGACCAGGGAGCTGGCGACCAGGGTCTTATGTTCGGATACGCATGCAATGAGACAGATGTGCTGATGCCCATGCCAATAACCTATGCCCACAGGCTTATGAACCGGCAGGTTGAGGTAATGAAGGGCAGCATTCTTCCATGGCTCAGGCCGGATGCCAAAAGTCAGGTGACCATTGAATATGTGGATAAAAAGCCTGCAAGGGTGGATGCGGTGGTGCTTTCGTCACAACATTCGCCAGATGTCCCTTATGAGACCCTTAAGGAGGGGATCATGGAAGAGATAATCAAAAAGATAATACCTGCCGACATGATGGATGAAAGGACAAAGGTTTTCATAAATCCCACCGGAAGGTTTGTGTTTGGCGGTCCTGCCGCGGATTGCGGGCTTACAGGCAGAAAGATAATTGTGGACACCTACGGCGGCATGGGTTCTCATGGCGGCGGGGCGTTTTCAGGAAAAGACCCATCCAAGGTGGATCGCTCTTCATCCTATATGGGGCGTTATGTTGCCAAGAATATAGTGGCCGCAGGACTTGCGGATGAAGTGGAGGTGCAGATAGCCTATGCGATCGGCATTTCAAAGCCGGTATCTGTAAATGTAAACACCTTTGGCACTGGCAAGATATCTGACGAGGCCATCATCAAGCTGATACTCGCGCACTTTGACCTGAGGCCCAAGGCCATAATCCAGCATCTTGACCTGTTGCGTCCCATCTATCAGAAGACAGCGGCCTTTGGACACTTTGGCAGGGAGCTGGATGAGTTCACATGGGAGAAAACAGACAAGGCAGATACCCTGCGGGATGCCGCCGGGCTCTGAATACACCATGAAAAGAGGTGAAAAATGAGTAATCAATCCTACAAAGTGGCTGACATGAGCCTTGCGGCATGGGGCCGCAGGGAAGTTACAATAGCCGAGACAGAGATGCCGGGTCTTATGGCCCTGCGGGAAGAGTATGCCGGGGAGAAACCTCTTGCGGGAGCGCGTATTGCAGGCTGCCTGCACATGACCATCCAGACGGCCGTGCTTATGGAGACCCTGGTTGCCCTGGGCGCTGAATTGCGCTGGTCATCATGCAACATTTTTTCCACCCAGGATCATGCCGCGGCTGCCATGGCAGAGGCCGGCATTCCGGTCTTTGCCTGGAAGGGCGAGACAGAGGAGGAGTTCTGGTGGTGCATTGACCAGACCATCTTCGGGCCTGACGGCTGGAGACCCAATATGATCCTGGACGACGGGGGTGACCTGACCCTTGTAATGCATGAGAAATATAGTGATTTAATGAAGGATATCAGGGGGATAAGCGAGGAAACAACCACAGGGGTGCATCGCCTCAACGAGATGATGGAAGAAGGCACCCTGCTTGCTCCTGCCTTCAATGTTAATGACTCGGTTACAAAATCGAAATTTGACAACCTTTATGGCTGCCGGGAGTCCCTGATTGACGGCATCAAGCGGGCAACCGATGTCATGATTGCCGGGAAAAAAGCCGTTGTATGCGGCTACGGTGATGTCGGCAAGGGGTGCGCCCAGGCCCTGCGAGGCATGGGCGCCACTGTCATGGTTACGGAAATCGACCCTATTTGCGCGCTTCAGGCGGCAATGGAGGGCTATCAGGTGGTTACCATGGAAGAGGCGGCCCCTGAATGCGATATCTTTGTAACTGCCACTGGCAATCTTAATGTCATAACAAGGGCGCATATGGAGGCCATGAAGGATCAGGCCATAGTATGCAATATCGGTCACTTTGACAGCGAAATAGATATAGCATCCATAAGGGAGCTGCCCTGGGAAAACATAAAGCCCCAGGTGGATCATGTGATTTTCCCGGACGGCAAGCGCATAATCGTCCTTGCCGAGGGGCGTCTTGTTAACCTTGGCTGCGCCACAGGCCATCCAAGTTTTGTCATGAGCAACTCATTCACCAACCAGGTAATGGCCCAGATAGAACTGTGGCAGAATCCTGGGAAATATGAAAACAGGGTCTATTTCCTGCCAAAACACCTTGAT
>CAYXYO010000228.1:0-3913 GCA_964469365.1 uncultured Desulfobacterales bacterium
AAATAATTTTTTTAAAGATAAGCTGCCTTGCTACCGCGCCACTATGGCAGTGCCGACATTCTGACCTGTAACCGCACGTTTTATATTGCCTTTTTTCTGCATGTTAAACACCTTTACAGGCAGGCCGGCATCCCTTGCCAGGGCTATCGCGGCAGCGTCCATGACCTTCAGGTCCTTTTCAAGTATATCCTGATATGTCAGAGAGTCAAATTTTACGGCATTGCTGTTTTTTTCCGGGTCGCTGTCATATACGCCATCAACCCGCGTGGCCTTGAACAGCGCATCGGCGTTGATTTCAAGGGCACGAAGGGCGGCGGCCGTATCCGTTGTGAAAAAGGGATTCCCTGTTCCGGCGGCAAATATGACAACCCTCTTGCGTTCAAGGTGCTTGATGGCCCTTCCCCTGATAAAAGGCTCGGCCATTTTACCTACATCCACAGCGGAAAGCACCCTGGCTGGCACATTGTGTCTTTCAAGGGAATCCTTCATGGCAAGTGAATTTATTACAGTGGCGAGCATCCCCATCTGATCCGCCGATGCCCTGTCCATGCCTTCAGCCGCCCCTGATATGCCCCTGAATATGTTGCCGCCGCCTATTACAATGCCAGGTTCAACTCCAAGAGCATGCACTTCCCTGATCTCCATGGCGACCTGATCAATGAAATGGGGGGAGATGCCATAGGCGGCATCCCCCATCAGGGCTTCCCCGCTCAGTTTGAGCAGGATTCGGCTGTATACCGGACCGGAACCGCCCTTATCCATCAGCCTTCTCGCCAACCTGAAAACGCACGAAACGCCCGATGCCTATGTTTTCACCCATCTTGGCCACAAGTTCATTGAGCATGTCCTGGATGGTCACATCAGAATTCTTGACAAAGGGCTGTTCCATAAGACATATCTCCTTGAGATACTTTTCAATGCGTCCGTCAACAATCTTGTCTATTATATTTTCAGGCTTGCCCTGTTCAACAGCCTGCTGCCTGTATATCTCGCGTTCCTTTTCTATCACATCCCGGGGAGCGTTTTCCCGTGTGACACACAGCGGATTGACTGCTGCTATGTGCATGGCAAGATCCCTTGCGAACTCGACAAACTGGTCAGTCTTTGCCACAAAATCCGTTTCACAGTTTACTTCCACCATAACCGCCAGCTTGTTGCCCGCGTGGATGTAAGTCTGAATCGTCCCTTCAGATGTGGCGCGGCCAGCCCTCTTGGCCGCCACTGCCAGTCCCTTCTTTCTTAAAAAGTCAACAGCCTTGTCCATGTCGCCGTCACACTCGCCAAGGGCCTTCTTGCAGTCCATCATGCCCGCGTTTGTCCTGTCCCTGAGCTCCTTGACCATGGAAGCGGTAATCTGAGCCATTATATTTTTCCTCCAAGTATATTTTTTGTATTACAGACGTTCAACAGCCCGCAATCCCTGACTGTTTCACCAGAAATCACAGGGTTTCACCTGTTGTTGAAAAAAAAGTCCGCGGCCTGCAGGCAGCGGACTGTTGTTGCAATTTATATTGTGTTAAGGCAATCAGGCTTCCGCCGGCTCTTCCGCCCCGGCCGCGCCCTGTGGCGCATCTTCATCCTCGCCGGCCTTGTCCTTTTCCGCCTGCTGAAGCTCCTCGAACCGTTCCCTGCCCTTGATGCATGCCGTGGCCATAAGGGCGGAAATGAGACGTATGGCGCGTATGGCGTCATCATTGCCCGGAATGATGTAGTCTATGCCATCCGGATCGCAGTTCGTATCAACTATCGCGACAATGGGAATGTTCAGTTTTTTGGCCTCGGCAACCGCTATCTCTTCATATCTTGAATCAACAATAAAAACAGCGGCTGGAATGCCATTCATATCTTTAATGCCTCCAAGGTCCCTGTCAAGTTTCTGCCGCATTTTTTCCATGCGCAGTATCTCCTTTTTGGGAAATTTGTCAATGGAGCCGTCTTCAAACATCGCTTCAAGTTTTTTAAGCTTTACAATGCTCTGTTTGATGGTGTTGTAATTGGTCAGCATGCCGCCAAGCCATCTGTGATTCACATAGGGCATCCCGGCCCTTGTGGCCTCTTCCATTATGGATTCACGGGCCTGCTTCTTTGTTCCCACAAAGAGCACCTCGCCCCCGCCTGCGGCAACGCTGGCAATAAATTCATATGCCTGTTTGAAGAGCCTGACCGTCTTCTGCAGGTCAATAATGTGAATGCCGTTTCTCGCCCCGAAGATGTAAGGTTTCATCTTGGGGTTCCATCGTCTTGTCTGGTGACCAAAGTGGACACCGGCTTCAAGCAACTGTTTCATTGTAACGTAAGCCATTTATTCCTCCGTTTACGTGGTTTCTCTTCCATCCATTACTTCTGGCCCGTAAACCGTAAGGCACCACCGGACCCGCAGGATGTGTTTGATTAAAAACAAATCTGTTTCTTTTAACATTACCGCATGGCTTGCGCAATCATAAAATGGATTTTTTCTTCCTGCCCCACGGAAACGCCTGGGGACAAAGGCCACATGGAGACACACCCCACAGGAAAAAACTTGCCTTTGTCACTATTCAATGTGTAAAATGAGGCACATGAAAATAACAGAACCTGAAACGGAAAAGCTATGGAAAACCTGATTGACAACATGACTTCATATCTTACGCCAGGCAGGGCTGCCATCCTGGCCCCGGCTGTTTTTGAAAAACTGCGCGCGTCATATCCCTTTGCGTCAGGCCGTGTGATCTCAGCCGGTTCCCTGGAAGAGGCTGCATCAAAGGCAGGGCTGTCCGGGCGTCAGTTTGCCAGGGCGGTTGTTTCCCTTGCCAGTGACAACTGTTTTTGGGACAGGGTGGGAAACAGGATACTGCTCTCCATGTCATCCATGCTTGCCGGCGGCAGTATACTTGTTCTGCTTGAGGGTACAGGCTATCCTGCAATGGGACCTGACGAGGCAGGCAGATGGCTTCCCGTGCTGGTTCATCTCGTAAGCGCTGAATTCAGGCTCCAGCTTAAAAAAAATGCGGTCTCCACTGACGGCAATGCGCCATCAATGACATCAGATATGGCATCATACCTGCTGAACCGTTCTGATGCCAAAGAGGTCTCCCTGTTGAGGTTCGCCCCTGACGAGACATTTCGCAAGCATTCTGTTACTGAAACAGTTGAAGATGTAAGGCAGATGCCGGGCGCCGCGGCGGCTTGCCAGGAGTTTGCCGTTGAAGGCGCGGGAAAAGGTTTTTTCTGGTGCCTTGCGCCCGAACTATCCGGCAGCGACCTTTCAACCCTTGTAAAAGGCAGCGGATTGCCAGGGTTCATGAAGCAGGGCCGCATCAGTTCCATAACAGGCACGACATTAAACAGGGGCCTGACTCACAAGGAGATACGCAAAAGGATAATCGAGACCGAAAGGGCTGCTGACATCCTTGGCGCGGCGCTGTTCTGTTCACACGATCTTGAAGAATTTTACAGAAAAACAGGTGTCTGCGACCTTCCTGCCCTGCACGACCATGTTGTCAGGATTACAAGGGGCAGGCGCAGAAGCGTTGCCATTGTCTCCCCCGCGCTACCTGAAAAAGCCTCTCCTGCCCTGGCGGAGCTGATGCCTTGCGGCGACAACATGAGCCTGCTTGTGTTGAAACCGTGGCCAAAACGTTTTTCAAGACCGGCTGATGACTGGGCTGTTAAGTGGTTGAAAGAAGAGACGGCAGGCATACCGGATACGCGGTTTACCGCAGGCATTGCCAGCACATGGCAGGAAAATACAGGTTCAGGCAGTGTGCTGGTTTCCGCGATATGGGCATTCCTGCATGCCAAAATGCTTGGAGAGGGCAATATGGTGGCGCATAATGAGGTGACATGGCAGTTGCGGGGTGATGAACTGTCAGGCTGGAACAACCATGCCGGGGCGTGCCGCGCCTACCGTTGCGGACTGGCCCTGAATCCTGAC
>CAYXYO010000229.1:0-16132 GCA_964469365.1 uncultured Desulfobacterales bacterium
GACGGTGGATAATTTCCGGGTCCGCATTCTGTACACACTCTTCGAAATGCGTCTTTGCATCATCCTGGGTGATTCGCCTGCGAAAAGCATCTGTTCCATCCAGCCTCAGGCAGTCGATCAAACCGCCGTGATGGGATGCCAGACAGACCGCCAGAATTTGACCTGCAAGTTTCCCTTGCACACCGTAATGATGAAAACGGTTCCATATCCACTGGGCTCCGGCCGTGGAATGGTCGATCTTTCCTTTCAGGCCCGCAAAATCGATACATTCGTCATCAATATCCGGATTCAACATGCCGGTGGCGGATCGGATGTACTGTTGGAATCTGTTGCTGTACTTGCCGAGATCATGGAGCAAACCAAGAAGTTGTCCTGCAAGAGGCAGATCCATGTTTTTCGCAAATTTTCCACTTAAACCGGCAACATTTCCCAAATGCTCTTCAAGAGGCTGCCAGCTTGCCTTGTCAGTTGATTCATTGGAATGGGCGTAAAAGGTTCTCATTATTTTCTCTCAACAATTCTGTCACCTCCTGATTATAACACAATAATACATTTCCATATATCAAATACCTCTGGACATAAAATCTTTTCTGATTTTATATTGCCTTTGTGAAAACAACTATAGGACATCCGGTAGGACAAATAGCGTCCCACACAAAAAAATATTGAAAAAAAGCTGCTCACACCAGCTCACGGTCATTATTGAAGGATGCCTGCACAATTCAAGGATGCCATGCAAAACGGTTTTTCTGGCCAGTTGCCGCGTTGTCCCGGCAGGAGGAGAGCCCGCATCTGTCTTAACATGCCGCTTTTTTGCTGCCTCCTGCGCTGTGCCGGAATTACGGTTTTCAGGACACTCAACAACCACAAAACTGTTTGCCGGAGGACAAGATGCCCAGGTTCAAGCCGCAATACAACCGCCTGCTCTTTATCGACAGGAAGATAAGGGAAGGCAGATATCCAAACTGCGCCACACTGGCAAGGGAATGGGAGGTAAGCAGCAAGACAATACAACGTGACATAGACTACATGCGTTACACGCTTGATGCACCCATTAAATATTCGAGAAAAAAACGTGGCTATTTCTATACTGAAGAACAGTACAGGCTTCCTGCAATGCAATTAAAAGAAAGCGACCTGTTTGCTGTCTTTCTCGCAGACAAACTGCTGGTGCAATACCAGGGCACTCCTGTTTACGACTCACTGAAATCCGTATTTTCAAAGATAGAAAACTCCCTGCCGCAAAAGGTATCGGTCAAGAGGCTGGATGAACAGAAAAAATTCACGGTCATTCCCCCTTTTCAAACTGAGACAGACCCTGACATATGGGACAAGATCACAAGCGCCCTGCGTGAAAGCATAACAGTTACAGTAAACTACAAAACACCGGGCAAAAAACCGGCAAAAAGGCAAATCGACCCTTACCATGCCGTACGATATGAAGGGGCCTGGTACATAGCGGGATTTTGCCATAGCCGTAATGAGGTGCGCATATTCCATGTCAGCAGGATGCTGGACATCAGAAAGACGGGCGAGAAGTTCTCGATTCCTGAGGAATTTGATTTCAGCAAATTTTCAGGCAGCCACTTCGGGATACACCTGGGCAGAGGAGACATTGACGTGAAAATCCGCTTTGACGCATCGGTTGCAGACTATGTAACGGAACGAAAGTGGCACCCTACCCAGAAAATCAAAAAATGTGACAACGGTGATATTATGCTCGAACTTACAGTCAATCACCTGCTCGAACTCAAACGGTGGATCCTGTCATGGGGAGAGGCGGCAACCGTGCTCGAACCTGAGTATTTTGCAAGCGAGATGAAAAACACCCTTGAAAAAAGCCTTGCCAAATATGACAGGCCGGGGCTGTCCCATCGGGAATGAAAATCGACGGATTTCATGTCAGTCTTAATCTCAGGGGGCTTAACCGATGGGAAAAATTAAGTTATCCCGCCAGGTTCGGCCTGCTTCACGAGGTTTCGGGAAACGGATTCACTGTACGCTTCAACATGAGGGGGGAAGTGACGCACTTCCGGGCCGAAGACGATTCATGGCCCCACCCCCATGACTGGATAAGGATAACTCCATCTGGAAAACGCATTTACATGTCTGCGGGCAGCTACATTGACCCGGTATCACTCTATGGAGAATATTTCATACCTGTGCCTGAGGAAAGGACAAATTCCCTGTTTCCTGCAAATCCATTTTCCATGCCCGGGGTAAGGCACGCCGCGAGAAATCTTGACCGGTGGCTGGACAGGCTCACCGGCATAAAAAACCCCCCTGGGTCACTGGCTGGCTTCCTTGACTCTGTCAGGAGGTCGCGGCGCACGGCAGGGGAGCGCTCCGCAGAATTCAAAAGGGCCATAAAAGGGGCCGTGCCTGTGTTGCCACCTGACGCCCGCCATGTCCAATACGATCTCCTGCCTGTAATCATATCTGACGGATGCCTGCACAACTGCGGTTTCTGCACCATAAAAACCGGCAATGACTTCAGGGAAAGGAGAACAGACGAGATAAAGGGGCAACTGGACAGCACAAGGCAATGGCTCGGGCAGGACATCCGCAATGTAAACGCCCTGTTTCTGGGGCAGAACGACGCCCTTGCATGTTCTGGCGAGCTGATATTGCGCGCCATATCCCTGACAAGGGAGAGGCTTGAGATATCCCGCTCCTTTATGAAAGAACCCCGGGTATTCATGTTCGGCAGCGTAACATCACTTCTGGAGGCAGAAAATGACCTGTTCAGGAAAATGGAGGCCACGGAATTTCAGTGGCATATCAACATAGGGTTTGAATCTTTCCATCAGACATCACTTGAAATGCTGAAAAAACCTGTCGCCGCGCGGGAAGTAAAAGATGCCTTTTCCAGGGCGGCGGAAATCAACCGGACGTTCAGACATGTTGAAATTACTGGCAACATCGTCCTCTGGGAACAACTCCCTGACAGACACATGCAACTTGCAAAGGAAACGCTGGCTGACCATGCTGCAAACAGCGCCGGGGGCAGGCCCCTCACAATTTACCTCTCTCCGGTCACGGGACATGACCTGGAGGGCTCCGGCAGGATCATGAAAATGGCAAAGGAGATACAGAGGGGCTCTCCACTGCCGTGTTTTCTCTACCTGCTGACAGGCCTTTGACAGCATGTTGAAAGACAGGCGGCCGATTCGTTGCGGGAAGAGCCGGATAAAAACGGCATGTTGAGCAAACGCAGACGCTTCATTCCGGTTAAAACAGGACAATGGAACGGAAAGGCAACTTTCAGGATGCTGAAAGGCTGCAAGCACCCCACCCTGCCATGGCTGTTTTGTTTACGAAACAGCGGGTTTCTCTTCCATCTGCCGTTTGACTTTTAAGCTGTTTTATTATATTTAGGATGGTGAAAATTGTTCTGCCGGTGTTTGCAGGGTTCCGGTTGTATGAATTGCATGAGATCCGGTTCACGTTACATGATGCGTGTCCGGATTGAACTGCCCAGAATATAAATTCAGGTGACATTTTTTATGGATGCACAAATTGATCTTTCAGGCTTGCGTACAACTCTTAAAAAACAGCTTCAGGAATCTGTTCCTGACGCCAGAATTGACTACTGCCTGACCTGCGGCCTCTGCGCCAGCGGCTGTCCGGCCACAGGGGCGGAAGGGCTCGATCCCCGCAAATTTCTCAGGCTGCTTGTTCTCGGACAGGACAGGGAGCTTCTTGAATCCGACTGGATTTACTCATGCACCATGTGTCAGCGATGCATGCATGCGTGTCCCATGGGAATCAATGTGGGCAGGTTTATTTATGAACTAAGGGGCATGAGGCCAAGGGACCGGCGTCCCCCCAATCTTCAGAAATCCTGTGATCTTCAGAAGGAGTCAAACAGCACGGGCATACCCAATGACGATTTCGTGTGGGTTGTGGGAGACGTGCTCGAAGAGGTAAGGGAGAACGAACCGGAATGGGCTGACCTGAAGGCTCCCATAGACAAACAGGGGGCGGAGTTCTATCTGAACCAGAACGCCAAGGAGCCTACCGTGGAGCCTGAGGAGATGGTGCCGCTCTGGAAAATACTCCATGCGGCGGGAATTGACTGGACCTACTCCTCAAAGTGGTGGGACGGGGCCAATTACTGTCTCTTTTCAGGGGACCCGGCGGACTGGGAGCTTACTGTGCGCAACCAGGCCGAAACCGTGGATGCCCTGGGCATCAGGTATTACATAAATACCGAGTGAGGCCACATGTTCTATGCGACCCTGGAAGGGTTGCGGAGATTTGAAATCCCTCACAAGTTTGAATTTGTCAGCATCATCAGCCTCTATGCCAAATGGATAAGGGAAGGGCGGCTCAGGGTGGATTCCTCATGGAACACCGATGGGTTGAAATTTACCGTCCAGGACCCCTGCAAGCTGGTGCGTCAGGGGCTTGGAGACGCCGTGGCAGACGACCTCCGTTTTGTCTTGAAGGAGGTGGTAGGCAAGGAAAATTTCATAGAGGTGTGGCCCAACAGGTCCAACAACTACTGCTGCGGCGGAGGCGGAGGCGCCTTGCAGGCCGGTTTTGTGGAGAACAGGCGCAGATACGGCAAGGTCAAGTTCGACCAGCTCGCGGCTACCGGGGCGGATGTGGTCATAACGCCATGCCACAACTGCCATTCGCAGGTGCTTGACATATGCGAACATTTTGGCGGCAAGTGGCAGACTACCCATCTGTGGAACTGGATTGTAAAGGCGCTGGTGCGTGATTAGCAATGCGGTCCCCATGCGGAGGGTTCAATGCCGGGTGTGGCGGAGTTTTCAGTTAACCATAACAACATTAATGATAAAATTCAGGACTCAGGGGAAAATCCATGAGCGCAAACAATAACAGCAATCCTTCCTCTGGCGTGACGCCGGTTCGGAAAGGCAGGGGCACCGTGCTTGTCGCAGGCGGGGGCATTGCAGGCGTACAGGCCGCGCTTGACCTTGCTGACAGCGGTTTCTATGTGCATCTTGTAGAGGACAGCCCGGCCATTGGCGGCAGGATGTCCCAGCTTGACAAGACGTTTCCCACAAATGACTGCTCTGCCTGTATTCTTTCTCCCAAACTTGTTGAATGCGGCAGGCACCTCAACATAAACCTGCTGACCCTTTCAGAGGTGGTGTCCATAGATGGCGAACCGGGCAGTTTCAGCGTGCTTGTACGGCAGCGGCCCAGGTATGTTGACCCTGACAAGTGCATAGCATGCGGGGCGTGCGCTGAAAAATGTCCCAAAAAGGTGGACAACGGGTTTGACATGGGGCTTGGAAAACGCAAGGCTGTCTATCTCACCTATCCCCAGGCGGTGCCTCTGAAATACGCGATAGATCCTGAACAGTGCATATGGCTCAAGAAACCTGGCAGGTGCGGGGCGTGCGCCAAGGCGTGTCCGGCCGGGGCGATCAATTTTGACGATACTGTGAAGGAACATCGTCTTGACGTGGGGGCAGTGGTCATGGCACCCGGGTTCAGACCTTTTGACCCTTCAGGTCTGGATTTCACCGGCTACGGCAGGCTGCCCAATGTGGTCACTTCCATGGAGTTCGAAAGGCTGCTCAGCCCTTCAGGGCCGTGCATGGGCCACATGGAACGCCCCTCTGACGGAAAGGAGCCGGAACGCATCGCCTGGCTGCAGTGCGTGGGGTCCAGGGACATAAACAGGGCGTGTCACGGTTACTGTTCATCAGTCTGCTGCATGTACGCCATCAAGCAGGCGGTCATCGCCAGGGAGCATTCGGAATCAGGCAATCTCTCAGCAGATATCTTTTTTATGGACATGAGGACTCCGGGCAAGGATTTTGAGGCATACTACAACCGTGCCTCCGGGGAGGGAGTAAACTTCCACAGGTCACGGGTGCACTCCATACTCCCGGCAGGGGACTCGGGAAACCTCATGTTGAGATACGCGGATGAGTCCGGTGAAATACGGCATGAGGAGTTTGACCTTGTGGTACTTTCAGTCGGTCTTGAGATGGACCGCAAGGCCATGGAACTTGCCGACCGTCTTGGAGTCGGACTTGACAGCGACAACTTTATAGCAACCAGCGCATTCAGGCCTGTTGAAACTACAAGAAAGGGGATCTTTGTCTGTGGCGCGGCAAGCGAGCCCAAGGATATTCCCCAGTCGGTGATGGAGGCCAGCGCCGCTGCGTGCGAGGCTGGCATCATGCTTTCCGACGCCCGGTGGGCGGATACTGAAGAGAAGGTCTATCCGCCTGAGAGGAATGTGTTTGCCGAACCGCCGAGGGTGGGGGTCTTTGTCTGTTCCTGCGGCATCAACATAGCAAGCGTTGTTGATGTCAGAGAGGTGACAGACTATGCGGCAAAACTTCCGGGAGTTGTCTTTTCACAGAACAATCTTTTTACCTGTTCCCAGGACACCATTGACCAGATGGTTGAAATCATAAAGCGGGAAAACCTGAACAGGGTTGTTGTCGCATCATGCACGCCAAGGACCCATGAGGCGCTCTTCCAGGAGACATTGCGCGACGCCGGGCTCAACAAGTTTCTGTTTGAGATGGCCAACATAAGGGACCAGGATTCATGGGTGCATCGGGAAGAACCTGAAGCTGCCACCGAAAAGGCCAAGGATCTGGTGAGGATGGCCGTTGCCCGCGTCATGGGCGACGATCCACTTGCCTACAACTTTGTGCCTGTAACCCGCACGGCCCTGGTGGTTGGCGGCGGGCTGGCCGGCATGACTTCGGCCCTTGCCCTGGCTGATCAGGGCTTTCCTGTAACCCTGGTGGAAAAGACCGACTCACTTGGCGGAAACGCCAGGAGGCTCTACCGCACCTGGCAGGGCCATGAAGTGCAACCCGAACTTGCCTCCATTGAGGAGAGGGTAAGGGAGCATGAGAAGATAGACATCCTTGCCGGAACCACTGTGGAATCAGTATCAGGTTCTGTGGGCAATTTTGCGACAACACTGAGCAACGGCGACACGGTCAAACATGGCGCTGCCATTATTACCGTGGGCGCCGAACCGTACAATCCTGAAAAGGGAAAGTGGAATTTCCTGTACGGCTCCCATCCGGAGGTGAGGACCCTTCTCGAAACAGATGAACTTTTAATGAATGAGCCTGACAGGATAAAAAAGGCCGGTCAGGCCGTGTTTGTGCATTGCGTTGGTTCCAGGACAGAGGAAAGGCCCTATTGCAGCCGCGTATGCTGCACCCATGCCATTGACCTGGCCCTGAAATTCAGGGAACTCAATCCTGACATGGATATCTTCATGCTTTACAGGGACATCAGAACCTATGGGAAACGTGAACATATCTACCAGGAGGCCAGGGAAAAGGGCATTGTTTTTGTGCGGTATACCCTTGATTCAATACCGGAGGCCAGTCTGGACGGAGAGAACATCAGGGTCAGGGTCCATGACCCCATCATTGACCGCGACATCCTTCTCAGTCCCGACATGGTTGTCCTTGCCACGGCTGTAAAACCCAGGGAGGACGCCAAGGGGCTTTCCAAATTTTTCAAGTGCGCCATCAACTCGGACGGTTTCCTGCTTGAAGCGCACATGAAACTGCGTCCGGTGGATTTCGCAACTGACGGGGTCTATCTCGCAGGACTCTGTCACTATCCCAAGCCTGTTGAGGAAACCGTGGCCCAGGCAAAGGCAGCGGCCTCCAGGGCGGCCATTGTGCTTTCACGGGATGCCGTGCCGGCCGAGTCCATAACGGCAACCGTTGACACAATGAAGTGCACAGGCTGCGCCGTATGCGAATCAATATGTCCCTACAGGGCCATTGCCATTGATCCCGATTCAGGAAAGGCAAAGGTCGAGACCGGACTGTGCAAGGGATGCGGCGCATGCGTGGCAGGCTGCCGCTCTGATGCGGTAACCCTGAAAAACATAGGCAACCAGCAGATAATGGCGTCCCTTGAGGCTGCAATGGAAGAGTGGGTGTAATACGATGAACAATAATGCAAACAATCAGTGGGAACCAAAGGTAATAGCCTTTCTCTGTAACTGGTGCAGTTATGCGGGGGCGGACCTGGCCGGTGTCAGCCGCTTCCAGTATCCTCCGTCCCTGAGGATTGTCAGGGTTCCATGTTCAGGCAGGGTAAGCGCCAACATGATACTTGACGCCCTCTCTTCAGGAGCGGACGGAGTGCTTGTCTCCGGCTGCCATCCCGGAGACTGTCACTATATCAGCGGCAACCTCTTTGCGAGAAGACGATTTGCCCTGCTCAACAGCCTTCTTGAGTTTGTGGGCGTTGAGCCGGGCCGCGTGAATTTTTCATGGGTTTCGGCCTCTGAAGGCGAACAGTTCGCAAAGGTGGCGGCAGATGTGACAGAAAAGGTGAGAAAACTCGGGCCTGCCAAAAGGCTTGTAAAAAGACTGGATTAGATATCATGGCCACTATAAATGAAAAATATACCGAAGAGCTTCGAAAAAAGGCTGCCGAACTTCTGGAATCCGGAGAGATAGCGGCCTTTGTGGGATACAGGACAGGAACCCTGCCCCAGACTCCGAGGCCGTTCATAGCGAGGAGCGCCGATGACGCCGGCCAGCTTGTGTGGAACAGTTTCTGCACGCTCAACCTGGCCAACTATCTTCCGGCCCTGCTGAAATCCCTTGAACCTCCAAGACGCCGGGGCGAGCCGCCTCCTGAGGGGCCTTTCCCAAAGGTGGGGGTTGTCGCCACAGGGTGCTGGTCCAGGAATATGGTTATACAGATACAGGAGAATCAGGTTGACCGTGACCGGCTGGTTGTTATCGGCATTGCGAGCAGGGGCATGGTGTCAGGCAAGAAACTTGCCAGGGCGGTAAATGGACAGGAGATAACCGGCATTATTGAACAGGACCACAAGCTTACTGTGTCAGGTCCCGGATTTGAGCAGGAGATAAACCGCTGGGATGTTGTCAGGGACAACTGCCAGACATGTGTTCATCCCGACCCTGTCCTTGCGGATTACCGCATAGGCGACGAGGCAGCCGACAGGCAACCTGCAAACCGCTACGCGGAAGTCGAGGCCATTGAGGAGAAGGACCCTGACGGCAGGTGGGAATGGTTTTCAGAAGAGTTCTCATCATGTATCAGGTGCTATGCGTGCAGGAATGTCTGCCCGCTATGTTACTGTCCCACCTGTTTTGTGGATGATTCAAGGCCCCAGTGGGTTGGAAAAAGCATTGACAGCACGGACACTGCCCTGTTCCATCTGCTCAGGGCGTACCACTGCGCCGGCAGATGCACAGACTGCGGCTCGTGCGAAAGCGCCTGCCCCATGGGAATAAACATGCGTCTTCTTACCAAAAAGCTTGACAAGGACTGCTCGCGGCTCTTTGGCCTGGATGCTCCCGGCATGGATATGGAATCTCCCCTGCCACTGAGCACCTACAGCCAGAATGACCCTCAGGATTTTCTGATTACAGAGATAAAGGCGGTGGAGACCGGGAAGGGGGAAAGACAATGAAAATTGTTGCAAAACTTGACCGGGAAGGAATGACACAGTGGCTTGCCGCCATTGCCAATGAAGGCAGCGAGGTGATTGTTCCGACAGAGGATTCCTCAAGGGGCGTAACCAACTGGACACCCCTTGAGAAAGCTGGTGGTTTTGATGTCCCCACAGGGGTAACGGCACGTTCCGTAAAGGAGTTCTTTTTTCCACAACCGGAAACGCTGCTTGAATGCTCCAGGAAAAAATCAGACCCTGACGCCCTTCTTCTCAGGGAAACCGGACGGCAGGAGGGAACAAGGGTTGTTGCCGGTGTGCGTCCATGCGACGCTCGTTCGGTAATCCTGAACGCCATGCCCTATGAAGACGACCCATATTTCAGGAAAAACCGTGAGAGAACAGTGCTGATAGGCCTTTCCTGCGACAATCCGTGCGGCACCTGTTTCTGCACGGAGACAGGCGGCTCTCCCATGGGAACAGAGGGCCTTGACATTGCCGTTACGGAATTGCCTGAAGGCGGTTTCATTGTGGAGGCGGGAAGTGAAAGGGGCGAGGCCCTGACTGATTTGATTGGTGACCAGGAAACGGTATCCGGGAAGGAACAGGCGTGGCTTGAGGAAAAGAGAGAAGAATGGGCCGGGAAGGCTGCCGGAGAAAAAGACCTTGCCGAAACCTTCAGGTCAACTGACATGATGAAGCTGTATAACGCCCCGTTCTGGCAGGAAATCGCTGACTCATGCATAAATTGCGGCACCTGCACCTTTCTCTGCCCCACATGTTACTGCTTTGACATACAGGATGAGAACATGGGGGGCATGTCCCGCCGCATCCGCTACTGGGATTCCTGCATGTTTCCCCTCTTTACGAAACACGCTTCAGGACACAATCCCAGGGGTGAGAAGCTCCAGCGGTGCAGAAACCGTTTCATGCACAAGATGAGATATTTTCCTGAACGCTTCGGCCCCTTGTCATGCGTGGGCTGCGGAAGATGCCTTAGGCTCTGTCCGGTCAATATAGATATCAGGGAAGTTGTGGAAAAGATGCTGTCGGTTGCAGGGGCGTGATGACCGGAATTGTTACATTGAATTTCAAAATTGAGGATTGTCAGGAACAATGAGTAATAATGCTGAAAAATGTACGGGAAGCTGCAAAAATCCATATCTTCCATATCCTGTTGTCATAGATGATATCAAGGTGGAGTCAGAAGACGGCAACCTTAAAACCTTCCGTCTGGTATTTGAAAATGACGCTGACGCCAGGGCCTGGCGACATGTGCCTGGACAGTTCGCCATGCTTTCACTGGCAGGCAAGGGTGAAATACCCATTGGCATTGCGTCTTCTCCCACGGAAGAGGGGCATCTGCTCTTCACTGTCAACAGGGCTGGAGTGGTTACAACAGCCCTGCACAAAATGAATGTGGGCGACCGCATGGGCGTAAGGGGGCCAATGGGCAACGGTTTTCCTGTTGACAGCGTTCTCAAGGGCAGGAACATAGTCATAATAGCAGGCGGTTTTGCCTTCACCACCCTGCGGGCCACCCTTATCTACATGCTGGAACACCGGCAGGATTACGGTAAAATAACAGTTATCTACGGCGCGAGAACTCCCGGAATGCTCCTTTACAGGGACGAGCTTGAAAGATGGCAGGCCATGGATGACCTTGATGTCCACATAACAATAGACAGGGAAGCCGAGGGCTGGGACGGTCTTGTAGGTTTTGTGCCTACCATCGCAGGCCAGGTCGCGCCGTCCGCTGACAACGCCGCGGCCCTGATCTGCGGACCTCCCATAATGATAAAATTTACAATGCCTCCCCTTGAGGAGATAGGCTGGAATGACGACCAGGTGTATCTTTCCCTTGAAAACCGGATGAAATGCGGGTTGGGAGTGTGCGGCCACTGCAATGTGGGGCCGGTATATGTTTGCAAGGACGGGCCGGTTTTTACCAGGACAGAGGTGCAGAAGCTGCCCATGGAGATGTAAATACCTTTGACCTGCCTGCACTTTTTGCAAGGAGACAGTTATTCAGCAACCTGCTTCAGATAGCAGTTCCCGCACTACTTCACCGGCAAGACGCGGCCTGAAACATTACGGGGCATTGGACCAGTATAAAACCGCTTTTCCTGTACTCCATGGGAAATCCGTGTTCTGGATAGCGCCCGCCTCCAGGGATGCCTTGCAAGGAAACGGTCTGGTTACATTTGATGATTTCATGAGGTATCATGGTGAAATCGTTGACGCAAACAGCAGAAGCCAGGTGAAACATGTAACCTTTGACAACCATCCGGACGCATATCTCAAAATACACAGGAACAATTTCCGTTGCGTCAATCTCTTCAGAAAGGTTCCTCTGGTAAAAACAGAGCTGGAAAATATCAGTAAACTTGCCGTGGCAGGGTTTACAAACCTTGAACCCATTGCATTCGGCTGGCATGGAAAGTGCGGTTTTCTTATGGTCAAGGAACTTGCCGGATTTATCTCCCTGGAAAAGGCATCTCTTGGAAAAAACAAATTTATACGGTAAGTTCCACACTGATGGACAGTTTGATCCTGAAGAACATAACCGTTGTCCTTAACGAGCCCCGTTATCCTGAAAACATTGGAGCAGCCGCGCGCTGCTGCATGAACATGGGGCTGGGCGGAGGCATATACGCCGTCAGACCGCAGATGCCTTACAGGGAAAAAATGCTTAAAATGGCAACCCATGAGGCCGCGTCCATCATTGAAGAGATGCGGGTCTTTGATAATCTGAAGGATGCCCTGCGGCAATTCGGTTATGTGCTCGGCACTTCGGCAAGGACAGGTAAAAAACGCCTGCCCACGCATACGCCAAGGCAGGCTGCCGCAAGGATATGTGAAGCCGCGGCTGAAAACAGGGTTGCCCTGTTGTTCGGCTCTGAAAAATGGGGTCTCCAGAACAGTGACCTTGAACTGTGTCATGGTCTTGTCACCATACCCACCGCGGGCTTCTCTTCCATCAACCTTGCCCAAAGCGTTATGATACTTGCCTATGAGATACATATTGCGGCTTCTGCTCCACCGGAAAGGTTCATGCCCAAACTGGCAACAACACACGAACTGGAAGGCATGTATGCCCATATTTCCGAGCTGTTTGACGCCGCTGGTTTTGTAAAGCGTGAAGACCCGGGATACTGGCTTTCAAATGTGAGACGTTTTCTCGCATCCTATCCTCTAAAGGCGCGGGACGCCCGCATGATTCGCGGTTTTTGCAGACAGTTGCTCCATGTTCTCAATACTCAGGGGCGGGAAGGATAAGGCATGACGCGCCAAATCACCGATTCCATGCCCCTGGCAAGGCGCCCTGATGTGCCGCGGACTGTCGCAAGCCACATCATTTTATTGCTGCTCTTCTACTGTTGCCTGTTTTTACCTGCTGATGCGGCATACGCGGCAGAACATGCAAAGGTGGCCATAATCATTTCTTCCAAGATACGTCCCTACCTTGACGCCCTGGAAGGTTTCAAGGAGACATTTCCCGCGGAACCTGACCTGTTTGACATGTCCGCCAACCCTGAACTGGCAAGGCATATGGTGCTTTCAGGAGAATACGACCTTGCCGTATCCATCGGCCCGGCGGCCACTGACATGCTGTGGGGCCTTGACCTGCCGGAAGCGCGTCGCCTTTCATGCATGGTGCTTGACCTTGAAGAGCATGTGCATGGCAAAAAGGGATGCGGGGTTGACCTCAGAATTCCCCTTGCCAGACAGCTTGACATCATCAGGGCAAGGATGCCTGACAGAAAAAAAACAGGCATACTCTATAATCCTTCAGAAAACAGCCGGATTGTTGACAATGCCATGGAGTACGCAGAGGATACAGGACACCGCATAATCCCGATTCCCGTGACTGCTCCTGACGAGATACTGCCGGTTTTCTCCAGGGTTATTGCCAGTTCAGCCATTGACTCAATGATATTTATTCCCGATTCCACGGTTACGTCATCACGCGCCCTGATAAAACACCTTGTAAAGACCGCCTTTATCAACCGGATAGCAGTGGCGGGCTACAACAGTTTTTTCATGAAGGCCGGAGCGGTGGTCTCCTTTGTAATAGAGTATCAGAAGTCAGGGCGCAGCGCCGGGGAACTGGCATCATCCATACTGGCAGGCAAGGAAAAATGCGCCATAATACCGCCACCCTTCAGGGTGGAATGGAACGACACCGTGTGGAAAAAACTTGAGGAATCAGTTGGCGGCGAAGATAACAACATGGCTTCTGCAGGAGGAGAGAGATGAAAAACATGTCTTTTCAGCAGAGGCTTATAATCGGGGTGCTGATACTTACCGCTGCCGTTACAGTGAGCCTTGGAGTGGTAGGCGGACACCTCTCATCGAATTTCATGAAGAGCCGCTTCCGGGACAGGATGGAGTTTCTCGCCCAGTATCTCGCCCTGAACGCTGAACTCGGAATCCTTGTGAACAACAGGGAGATGCTAAATGACCTCGCGGCTCACCTTGTGAAGGAAAAGGATGTGGTCAGGGTTGTCATAAAGGATGTTGAGGGGTGTGAGCTTGTAAGCTCGGGAACTGTTCCCGATGACAGTCAGATAGCCATGGTAGTAAAACCTGTAATGCTTTCAAGCCAGGGAGAGGATTCCCTGTTCATGCAGGAGGCCCTTGACAAGCGCCTCGGCTCTGTTGAGGTGATTTACAGCACCGCTGGCATCAATGAACTGCTGCGCGAACTGAGAAACCGCTTTGTCATTGTGGCCATAGCTCTCTCCACAGTCGGTGTCGCCGGTTTTTTCGTGTTCAGCCGTTCTCTTATTTCCCAGTTGCAGAAACTTGTGGAGACGACCATGGAGGTCTCCGGCGGCAACCTGGATGTCAGGGTTGAGCCCGGCTCGCTTCCTGAAACCCGGAAACTTGCCAGGGCCTTTAACGAGATGCTGGTTGACCTGGCAAACAGCAGAAGAGAGCTTGAGGTTACATATCAGGAGATGATCCAGCAGAGGGCCATGGCAGAGACAGGACAGTTCAGCATGACCATCGCCCATGAATTCAAAAATCCCCTTGGCATAATAAAGGGCGCCCTGGATATACTGAAGCAGGAGGATATTGCCCCTGACATGAGGCGCACCATGGTGGAATATGTTGAGGATGAGGTTATGCGCCTGAATACCCTTGTGCAGAATTTTCTGGACTTTGCCAGGCCGAGAAGGCTTGAGTTTGAACCTGTGGAGATGTCCGGTTTTATGAACGATATTGTAAAACGCATGACAGTTGAGTGGGAAGGCCGTGGCATTGAGCTTGAACTTGAAATAAGGGATGAGATGGTGTGCAGCATAGACCGGGAAATGTTTTCCATGGCTGTAATGAATATCATTAAAAACGCGTGTGAAGCGTGTGGTGAAAAGGGCAGGGTCAGAATTACCCTGTCAGATATCGGGGGACGCTGCCTGATTGCCGTCTCTGACACAGGGCCCGGCATACCGGAGGCCGAGATGGATAAAATATTCAAGCCGTTTTTCACAACCAAGAATCAGGGTTCCGGGCTGGGGCTCGCCTTTGTAAAAAGGGTTGTGGAAGGACACAGCGGCACCATTGAGCCTGTTGTCAGGATGGACTGCCCGGGCGCGATTTTTGAGATAAGGATACAGACCTTTGGATAAAAGATATACTGTTGACCCGCACATAAACGATTTTGGTAATATATTGACATTAAGCTCGGAAAAGATGGAGAATTGAAATGGCTTCTCTCCTTGTGGTAGATGATGAACCCAAATTAAGACACATATTGAGAATAAAACTTGAAAGCCGCGGCTATGCCGTTGATGACGCTGAAAACGGCAGGCAGGCCCTGGAGATGCTGGAAAGTGGTGTGTATGACCTTGTAATTTCAGACATAAAGATGCCTGTAATGGACGGTTTCGAGCTCCTTGCCGCCATAAAAGAGATGGACTATCCATGTCCGGTCATATTTATCACGGCCTTTGCATCCATTGATTCCGCTGTCGATTCACTTAAAAAGGGCGCTATTGATTATATCTCCAAGCCCTTTGAGGATTCGGATCTTTTCCCAAAGATAGAAAAGGCCCTTGGGGTTTCACGCCTTATGGCTGAAAACAAGCAGCTCAAGGATGAACTGAATGACAATATGGATGACGGCATGATCTGCGTTTCAAAAAGCATGCAGGAGGTGATGAAACTTGCCGGAATGGTCGCCAGGAAACCTGACACTACCGTTCTGATTACAGGTGAGTCAGGCACGGGCAAGGAGGTGCTTGCCAGATACATACATCAGCACAGCCCCCGCGCCAGGGGACGTTTTGTGGCTGTAAACTCTGCCGCCATAACAGACTCCCTTGTGGAAAGCACCCTGTTCGGCCATGAGAAAGGGGCCTTTACCGGGGCCAACAAGTTGAAACAGGGGGTATTTGAATATGCCCAGGGCGGAACCCTTTTTCTGGACGAGATAGGCGACCTGCCCCTTGAGGCCCAGGCAAAACTTTTACGGGCCCTGCAGGAACGCGTTGTGCAGAGGGTAGGCGGCAACCGGGACATACAGGTGGATGTCCGGGTGGTCTGCGCCACGAATCAGGACCTTGAAAAATGCGTGGAGGAGGGACGGTTCCGGTCAGATCTGTTTTACCGTATCAATGTGTTTCCCCTTCATATTCCCCCTCTCAGGGAACGCATGGACGCCATTGTTCCCCTGGCTGAACATTTTATCAAAAAATTTGCGGAAAAACCTGTGGA
>CAYXYO010000230.1:0-6238 GCA_964469365.1 uncultured Desulfobacterales bacterium
TTTTCCTGACATGACAAGAAAGGCAGACCGTATCTTTCAGGTGGAGATTGAAAAGAATCCGCCACGGGGAATGATGGTGGGCAACAGGCTTTACTACCGGGGCAAAAACACCATTTTGTCAGCCGTGGTGGATGCCGTGGACGCAAGCAGGCTCTCCGCCTTTGACTGGTTACGGTTCTCGCCGGGGTACAGGATGGAAGAGATGGTGACGGCAGAGACGGCAGAGTACCAGGAAGGCAAGGGCTGGATCCTGCGCAATGGCGTTGCCTGCGTCTTTTCACCTGAGTTTGTCTCCACGCCATTCAGGGAGGGGAGTTTCGCTTTTTCTGAAACCCCGGAGGATTTTGTCGCCCTGAGGCTTCCGCCTTCAGAGGCAGGGGTGCCTGAACTATGGAGCATGATATCAAGGCTTAGGGCGGCAGGGCTTCCGTGTTACAGGCAGGAGGCCCTCTTCTGGGCCAAACTCCTATACTGTTTTATAGGCGTATCACTCCTTGTCTTTTTCATGCCTCTCATACTTTTCAGGATATCAGGCAGTCCGGTTACCGGCCTCGTAACCGGCGCCCTTGCGGGTTTTGCCATGTGGTTTGTCTGGAGCCTTGGAGTGACCCTTGGCGCAACAGGCCAGATTCCCCCTGCTTCCGCGCCGGTGGGCCTGAACCTGCTTATGGTGACAGGCGGTTATGTTGTATATCGTGCTGTGCTGGTAAGGTGAAGTGTTTGTCCATGTCTATATCATATCTTTCATGGAACAGGAGTTGAATGTTGGACTGCACAGTAAAAGTGGTTGACGGATTCGCCACGTCAGTTGAAAAGAAACTGCTTGGAAAAAGGGACGGCAGGGTGAAACTGGCAGGACTCCTTGTCATGTCGGTCTCCCTGGCCATATCCCAGAGCTTTGTCGCCTCAGGGACCGGCCTTGCAATAGCCATCTGTTTTCTCATGTTCTCAGGCATTCCCCTTGACACTGCTTTGCGTAACCTTGGCCGGGCCAATTTCTTTATCCTTTTGATATGGCTGGTAACCCCTTTCACAACCCCTGGCAGGGAGCTGTTTGCCCTTGGGCCTCTCCATATCACCCTTGAGGGATGTGAAATATCGTCACTGGTGACAATCAAATCCAATGCCATAATCATAATGTCCATGGCGCTTGTGGGGAACATGCCTGTGCCTGAGGCTGGCAGGGCGCTGCAACGACTCAGGGTTCCTGAAAAGCTTTGCCTTATCCTGGTGTTCGCATACAGACATATATTTATTATGGCAAGGGAATACAATCGCCTTGCCACCGCAGCAAAGGTAAGATGCTTTAATCCTGGAACCAATCTCAGAACATACAGAACCTATGCCTATCTTGCCGCCATGACAATAGCAAGAAGCTGGAACAGGGCGGAGAAAATAAGGCAGGCGATGTCGTTAAGGGGATTTGAAAACCGGTTTTTCATACTTGAGGAAAAGTCCCTTGATATGGGTGATTGGCTTTTTGCCCTGTTGTCATTTATGCTCGCAATGCTCTTCTTTCTGTTATAGGCCCCGCGGAATTTAGAAAACGCCGTGATGGAGCAAGGTTGTTCAGGATTTGTTCTGACTGCTTTTGCCTGTTATGTCCTGCCATGTTTGTCATCTTTAATAGCCTTGTGTATAAGGCGTCACAATATTGTTGTGAGATGTTATTATAATCTGTGTGATAAATTTTTATTGTAAAAAGACACGGAAATGTTGTGCCTCTTTGCTTTGGCTGTGGCGAAAATGTACTTTTTTATTTCCATGGTGCTTTAAAAGACAAGAAAATTGACATGATACGAAGGAGTGCAAATTGTATGTTTGGAAGTTGGTATCAACGCTGAGCCTGTAGATCCAGAAAGTCCATGTGAGTGGAGCATGAACTACCAAAGTGTCATAGGTTTCGGCAAAGCTGTTTTTATTAAAGACTTAGAAAAAATGCAAGGTATTGAATGTGAGTGTGGGCGCAATACCATGGATAATAATTTGTTTTGACAGTATGTTAGGGCAGCTTTTGTGAATCAAGGTCGAAATGGAAACATGAGCGGCAAGGATTCGGGATTTTCATGCGAAACAGACTCAGGATAATGGGTGGGCAGGTTTGCCCCCGGGCCGCCGGATATCCACAGGGGCAATGTCTCTTGTGTGGTATTCCGGTTCAGGAGTTATGTCAATGAACTACTTGTTTTTTCTGCCAGTCTGTAACCTGAAGCCAGAAGACCGCTCCGGTTTCAATCGCCTTTTCCTTTCCGTCAGGTCCTTTCATCTTTTTGTCAGATGTGGCAAGGGCCGCAAACCCCCACCAGCCCGGCAGGGGGCATGAAAAACTGAACATGCCATTTTGGTCGGCTTTCAGTGTATATGTGGTGAATATCTCATCAGGGGCCTGAAATTTGTCATTTCTGTTGTAATATTCGACTTCAATGTCGGCAAAGGGCACTGCCTTGCCATGGCGCTTGACCTGGCCGGTGAATGTGTAGCCTTTGTAAAATCCAAAGGGACGTGAAAATGGTATGATTTCCATCTCAAGGCCAAGCTCCCTGTCCCAGCCATCTTCCAGGCCAAAGGCAGCCACAACGGTTTTGGCGTAATGTGCAATGAAGCAATCTTCTGCGGGCTCCCAGTAAGGCACAGGCTCTGTCGCAAACTGGTAAACTCCAGGTCTTGCAGGTCGGTAGGATGCTGCCCACCCTTTGGCATCCATTATTTTCGCAGGTCGCAGGCTGTCAGTCAGGTCGGTTTTATTGCCGTTGTGATACAGGTAAAATGCAGGGCGGGCCATGTCCATCCCAGCCTGTTCAAATGGATGGGAAAAGGAGATGGAAATGTTGATCTCCCGTTCCTCGCCTGTGGCAATGGAACGGTCAGGGATTATCATGCCGAAATGCGCGGATGCGGCTCCATGAAGCAAAAAAAGCCATAGTAGCGTCCCGGTAAAGGTTTTTCTCATCTTTGTTTCCTCCTTGTGTTTTCCTGTTTTCTGCTTTTGAAATAGGCGATAATACCCGCGATTCCTATGAGATATCCTGCCGCGCCAACTATTTCCCGCAGGTCAGGTCCCTTGCTCAGGTTCTCCAGCATGATGCGTTTCAAAGGGGCTGTTTCCCTTCTTACCGCCCTTGCAATCACCTCCTCAAATTCCCTCATATCCGGATAGTGCGCGGATATCTTCCCATCTCGGTTTTTTTTCGTTAAACGGGGATTTTTTTCAGGCTGTATGGATTCCTGCCTTGTTGTTCCGCTGTTTCCGCGTCCATAATCCGCTGGTTCCATAAACCACCGGGCGGAGTGACCGCCGCCGGCGTCAAGAACCACTTTTAATCCTTCCAGACCATCCGGGATTTTTGAAAGTGGCACTTCCCACTTTCCGTTGTTTCCGGTAACGCCTGAAATAATCAATTTCCCCCTGGGCATGCCATAGATGCTGATTTTGCCGTTTTGTACCGGGGCGCCGCCGCTGAATGCACTTTCGGTTTTAAGCATTCCATTGTCGGCATAACCGAAGACAACCACCTTGTGGGCATGGGCCGTTTCTGGCACGCCTACTGGTATTGACAGAAAAATATATAATAAAAACAAGGTGTTTCTCAAAAGCAACCTCCTTTTGTCATCATGAAATTCCATCTTTTCCTGAAACAGGTCTTTCGATTCAGTGGCTGCCATGCTCAAGGATTTCAGGCTCTACCCTTGCGAGGAAGTTTACTGCCGTCATGGTTATAAAACCTTCGATAATCATGACCGGAACATGTGAAATAACCAGAAGCCTGGCCGCTGCCGCAAAGGCGTCTCCTGAAAGGGCGAGGGCAGCGGCAGTCATAAGCGACGCCATGAGTACCGCTCCCGCTCCTGATGCGAATGCAACAATGTTTCTCTTCGTTCCCTGCTTCCTTATAAAGGGATGGCATATATAAAATGAGGCCAGCGCCGGAATAGCCATGTCAGCGCAGTTGATTCCAAGGGTGGTCAGGCCACCGAACTGAAAAAAAACAGCCTGCAAAAAAAGGGCTGACAGAATTGCGGGGAATGCTGTCCAGCCAAGAATTATACCCATAAGGGCCGGAAGCAGGAGATGGGCGTTTGACGGCCCTATGGGTATGTGCAGCAGGGATATTACAAAAAACGCCGAAGTCAGCACCGCGACTGCCATTATGTTTTCATGCCCTGTTTTCCTGAGTCCGACGGCTGTGCCCGCAGCAGTCAGGATCCAGCCTGCTGCCAGAACCTCTGGAGATAATATGCCTTCTGATATGTGCATGTTTCAGTGTTACCTTTCAAATATTGGTAGCACTGTAGCCGGTGGTATTGATTTGTCAAGGGGGAAATTGAGAAGCAGTTTGGGGAGAATATTTTTCGTCTCATCGGGAACACGGACTCCTTGGCGACATCTTACCGATTTTACATATAGATAAAAGACAACGGATAAAAGAGGTTATCCGGGAGTTGATCTACCTGTACCTGGTCGACCGGTTGAACAGTAGCGGCAATCGGCTAAGTTTGCGCTTTGACAGATATTGCCCTGACTTTGTATCAGTTGCAGGCGTGTATTATGGCAAGGCTGCTTGCCGGAGTTTGATCCCAAGCCGGATACACAATGCCGTTCCGTAAATGCTAAAAGACAAGAACCTGTTTGGTTGTTTGAGTCGTTGTCAGAGGCAACCGAAAATATTGCTGAAAGAAAAAAATGAATCTTACTAAAAGCAGGCAATCTGCCCTAACCTGTCCCCGGATTCAGGATAGGCATAACAATTTCCACAGGTTTGCAGCCGGTGAGCGTTTGCCTATAGTTCGGCTTCACCCGCCGCCGGTTCCTTTATGCTTCATGGCGGCGGGTGGAGTATGGGATTATTTCACGCCAGATATCCTTACGGCAGCCACCTTGTATTCCGGGGTCATGGTTTTGGTATCCATGCCCGGACTGGTAAGGATATTGGTCAAGGTGTCGTCAAAATGGAAAGTCATAAAGACATTGCCCCTGTTGCTTCTTTCTGTCACACGGGCTGTTGCCCTGACTTTGCCCCTGCGTGACTCCACATTTACCTGATCGCCGTCGGATATACCAAGGGCGGCTGCGTCATCAGGGTTGATTTCAACAAGCTCGCTGCCTGCGATGATATCAAAACCCTTGCAGCGCCTTGTCATGGAGCCGTTGTTGTAGTGTTCGCGTCTGCGGCCTGTGATAAGTGTGAGTGGGTAGTCACTGTCAGCGACTTCCTCAGGCACGACGTATGAAACAGCCTGGAAGCGTCCCTTTCCAATGGGAAAGCTCTCTGTGTGCAGAAGCGGTATCCCCGGATGGTTTTCTTCCGGACATGGCCAGGTCTGGCTGGATTCTTCGTCAAGGCGTTTGTATGAGATGCCCCTGTATGGTGGCGTGAGCTTTGAAAGCTCTCCCATGATATGTTCAGGATGGGTATAGAACATGGGATATCCCATGGCCTGGGCGAGGAGACAGATGATCTCCCAGTCAGGTTTTGCATCGCCAGGGGCGTTTACCGCCTTTCTGATTCTGCGCACGCGCCTTTCGCCGCTTGAGAAGGTGCCGTCCTTTTCATAGAAACATGCCGCCGGGAATACCACATGGGCGTATTTTGCGGTCTCGGTAAGGAACATGTCCTGAACCACCACAAAATCCATTGCCTGGAGCGCCTCTTTTACATGATTGATGTTTGCCTGGGTATGGGCGGGGTCGTACCCCACGCAGTAAAGTCCCTTGAAGGTGCCTTTGAGGGCCCCTTCATACATCTCCGGTTCCAGCAGGCCTGCTGTCACAGGCAGGCTATCCACTCCCCACGCCTTTGCGAACTTTTCAAGGGCCTCGGGATCGTCGGTAGCCTGATATCCGGGAAGCGTGTATGGCAGGGTGCCCATGTCGCAGGCCCCCTGTACATTGTTCTGCCCCCTGAGTGGATTGATGCCGTTGCAGGGTCGTCCCACATGTCCTGTGGCAAGGACCAGGTTGGCCAGGGACATTACCCCTGCCGTCCCCCCTTTGTGCTCCGCGACGCCAAGGCCGTAAAGTATCATGGCGTTTTCAGACTTGGCGTACAGCCTTGCCGCCTTGCGTACAAGTTCAGCGCTTACCCCTGTGATTTCCGCCATCTCTTCCGGCGAATAATCCCTGACATGCTCCCTTACATGGTCGAAGTTGTCGCAACGCGCGGCAATGAACTCCTCGTTATGCAGGTTCTCCCCGAATATTACATGGAGTATGGAGTTCACCAGGGGGATGTTGGTCCCG